>JAPLPA010000598.1 GCA_026400415.1 Afipia sp.
GCGGCAGGCGGTTACTTGCCGATGACTACGGTCGATCAGACCATCCATTTTCTGCGGCCCGCCATGCGAGTCGATTTGCTGGCGGAAGCGCAGGTCGTGCGGCTGGGCCGCACCATGGCATTCGGCAGCGTTTCAATCAGAACGGTTGACGACGACCGGCCAGTTGCGCTGGCCCAGACTGCCTACGCCCTGATGCGCGAGAGCAAGTAATTACATTTGATCGTAATCGACGACGACACGGGCTGAGACTGGATGTGCCTGACACGTCAGGACGAAGCCAGCCTCAAGCTCCCAAGGCTCCAGCGAATAATTGACGTCCATCCGTGTCTCGCCCTCGATCACCTTAGCGCGGCAGGTGCTGCACATCCCACCTTTGCAGGCGTAAGGCAAATCCATGCCGGCACGGAGCGCGGCATCAAGAATGGCTTCACCTTCCGCGACCGGCACATCCTTACGCTTTCCGTCGACGATGAGCGACGCAATTGCCTTCGGCGGCGCGCTCGGCGCAATGATGATCTTCGGTCGTGGCTTGCCGCCAAGCCCTGAAACAAACCGCTCGACATGAATGTGTTCGGCAGAAATGCCAAGCTCCATGCAGGTCGCCGCAATCTCCTCGCTCATCGCCACAGGACCACAAATGAAGACATGGTCGATCGCTGCGGCAGGAATCATCGACCGCAGCAGAACCGCCGCCTTTTCGCGATCGAGCCTGCCGTGAAGAATGGGCAGATCCTGTTCTTCCTGCGACAATACGTGAAACACCGAGAACCGTCCCATGAAGCGGTCCTTCAGTTCCTCTAGTGCCTGCCGGAACAGAATGCCCGACGTGGCACGATTTCCGTAAAACAAGAAAAAGCGGCTCTTCGGCTCACGCGCGAGGATGCCGCGAATAATCGACATTATGGGTGTGATACCTGACCCCGCCGCAAAGCCGACGTGAATGCGCGCATCGTCAGGCGCGTGGTCCACGCCAAAGCGACCGGTCGGCGTCATGACTTCGAGCGTGTCACCGGATTTGAGCGCATCGAGTGCCCAACTCGAAAATGCGCCGCCATCGACTTTTTTCACGGCGATACGCAGTTCGCGATCATCCGGGCCAGAACAGATTGAATAGGACCTACGCACTTCCTCGCCGTCCATTGTTGTGCGTAATGTCAGGTATTGTCCTGAAGCAAATGCATAGTCTTCCACCAACTCGCGGGGTATCGCAAATGTCAGCGAAATAGCTTCTGATGTTTCGCGGCGCAGATCGTCAACGGCGAGACGATGAAATTTCGGCGTTTGCGACATCGTGGCGCGCTCTAATGGCATTTGAAATAGTCAAATGGCTCGCGGCATGCAGTGCACCAAAGCGCTTTGCACGATGTCGAGCCGAATTCCGACAACACTTCGGTATCAACTGATCCACATTGCGGGCACGCAACTTGCTCTTCGCCGAACAATGCGCGGCGGCCACCTCCGGTCTTCGGTGGTGCGATCCCATAATCCTTGAGCTTCTTCCGGCCCTCGTCGCTCATCCATTCAGTCGTCCATGCAGGCGACAGCACCGTTCTGATTACTGAATTTTTGATACCTTCCCGTTCCAACGCCATCTCAATTTCCAGCGCGATCATGTTCATCGCCGGACATCCGGAATAGGTCGGCGTAATCGCGACCTCGACTTGTCCATCACTAACTGTCACATTACGGAGCACGCCAAGATCGGCAATGGTCAAAACCGGAATTTCAGGATCGACGACCCGAGCGGCCGCATCCCAAGCGACGCGGCGCAGATCGGCAGCACTGGTCAGAGCCGTCACCATGTCGCTCCTGGAAATGTTCGCTGCAGCGATTGCAGTTCGCTCAGGAGATGCCCGAGATGTTCGCTGTGATGACCGAGACGGCCACCCTTTTGCATCCAGACAGACGCGGGGCTCGTGAGTGTCGCCGTTTGCAGCACATGAAATACCGTCTGCGTCCAACCTTCTCGCAGGCTTTCTGGGTCGATCGCTACGTTCTCGGTAATCAGCGCCTTGTCGTTCTCATCGCTATGAAACAACTCGCCGGTAAATGCCCACAGATCTTCGATTGCGGCCTGCGCACGGCGGTGGCTTTCATCCGTGCCGTCGCCAAGACGGAGATCGGCAAACGCCGAGTAAAAGAACTGGCGGACGATCGTTTGAGCAAAATCGCCGTTCGGTTGCTCAACCAATAGCAGGTTGCGGTACTGCCTCACGTCGCGCAGGTAAGCGAGCTTATCCTCGTCGTTGTCCGCGCCTTCGACCTTCGCCGCATAGCTGTAAAGCTCGCGTGCCTGACCGATCAAATCGAGCCCCATATTCGCCAGCGCCATGTCTTCTTCCATCATCGGCGCATGGCCGCACCATTCCGACAGCCGGTGGCCGAGGATCAATGCGTCGTCGGCGCGGCGCAGCGCGTACAGCACCAGAGGGATCTCGTTGACGGGAACGGACGCAGCACTCATGATTTCACCGATCACATATGTCCGACTTCATCCGGAACATCGTAGAATGTCGGATGACGATAGATTTTCGACATCGCGGGCTCAAACATCATGCCTTTTTCAGCAGGATCAGACGCGACGATCAAATCGGACGGCACGATCCATATCGACAACCCTTCACCCCGCCGCGTGTAGATGTCGCGCGCTGCCTGCAGCGCCAGTGTCGCGTCAGTCGCATGCAGCGATCCAACATGCTTATGCGCCAGCCCATTGCGGCTCCGAATAAATACTTCCCAAAGCTGAATATTTTGAACGCTCATGGCAGCTTCCTTATTCTGCAGCTTGTGCAGCGCTGATGCGGCGAGATTGTTGCTTCTGTGCGTAGGCGACTGCTGCGTCGCGCACCCATGCACCGTCATCATGCGCTTTGCGGCGCGCGGCAAGCCGGTCGCGATTGCAAGGTCCATTGCCTGACAATACGTCCTGAAATTCCTGCCAGTCGATGGCACCGTAATCCCAATGCTTAGTCTCTGTGTTCCACTTCAGGTCGGTGTCGGGAATTTTCAAACCGAGATATTCCGCCTGCGGAACGGTTGCGTCCACAAACTTCTGACGCAGTTCGTCGTTCGAGAAACGTTTGATCTTCCAGCGCGTGGATTGATCGCCGTGAGAGCTTTGCTGGTCAGGCGGCCCAAACATCATGAGGCACGGCCACCACCAGCGATCCAGTGCATTCTGGGCCATCGCCTTATGCTCCGGCGAACCGCGCGACAACGTCACCATGATTTCATAGCCTTGGCGTTGATGAAATGACTCTTCCTTGCAGACACGGATCATTGCGCGCGCATAGGGGCCGTAAGAGCAACGGCATAGAGGAATTTGGTTCATGATGGCCGCGCCATCGACCAGCCAGCCGATTGCCCCGATGTCGGCCCATGTCAAAGTCGGATAGTTGAAAATTGAAGAATATTTCGCCTTGCCGCTGAGCATCTGATCGACAAGTTCTTCGCGCGAAGCACCGAGCGTCTCAGCGGCCGCGTAGAGATAAAGCCCGTGACCGCATTCGTCTTGAACCTTAGCCAACAACGCCGCCTTACGGCGTAACGTCGGCGCACGGGTTAACCAGTTACCTTCCGGCAGCATCCCGACAATTTCGGAATGAGCATGCTGTGAAATCTGCCGCGTCAGCGTTTTGCGATATGCCGCAGGCATCCAGTCATTGGCTTCGATTTTTTCCTCGGCGGCAACGCGCTCCTCGAACCGGGCGACCTTGGTCAGGTCCTCGACAATGCGGTCCTCCGTCTGAGCATTGAGAGCTTGCGTATACATCGGAATTTCCTCCTGTGCGCCGCGTGGCTCAACCGTCGGCACGTCTCCCTAACTTATCGCACCCGTGTTCGGGTTTGCCGACTGTTTCAATGTATATCAAAATTACCACGCAGCAAGGAATTTTTGTAACATATCGTGCTTCTATTACCTGAATCGGCGTAGAAGTTCCGCTCCCGGGCTGGGCAGTTTGCCGGTCGCGCTGGCTCCATGTTCGTCAAGCCATGCCTCGGACATCGGAAGAAGACCGCGATATATCCGCGCGCACAATTCGCGCGCCTCACCGGCTGGCCAGTTAGCTGGCAGAAGTATTTCGGGCAGCAATGCATCGCGTAGAAGGACACGACGATAGTGGTGAATCATCAGAACACGCGCCAAGATCGCGTCTTCAGGTGCAATTTCTTGGGCTTGCTGGATCCAGCTTTCGAGCGGTGCGAACGTCTTGAGAAAATCCTGATAGGATGCCGCCGTGCGCTTCAGCGGCCAACTCGCGAGCACCAGCCGTTGCGCCATGTCATGGTTCGCTGAAACTTCGACACAGATCGCGCCTTCTGGAACCGGCGGAATCTTTACGCCCAACGGCGCAACCCATGTACCGGGAATTGGACTACCAAAACCCGCTTCGGACAATCCGGCGCGCGAAACCTCACGATCGGCGCCGCTGCCGATAAGCAGCAGCCGGAACTTACCTTCCCATGTCGCTGGCCGAGGATTGTAGACGTGCTCGACGGCGGCTTCGAACCGTTCGCTTCCACGTTTCGCCAGCCGATAGAAGCTTTTTCGTCCGACTTTGTCGCGATCAAGCCATCCATCGGCGGCAAGGCGCGATACCGAGGTGCGGACAACCCCGCCGTCGATCCCGACCATCTCCAGAAATTGCAGCAGCGTGCCAAGCCAGATCGAGCCTCCCCGCGGCACAATGGCGTCGCCATAAAAAGTGATGATCAGCGAACCGGTTCGCGACGGTTCACTTTTGAACCGCTTGAGAATACCGGAGAGAGGAATCGTCTTTTTCATATCATCGCAATTCAAATGGCTATGCCGGACCCTCCGGCGCGATTATAGGTGTGCATACATTTGGCGTGCAGCACCAGACCGAACAGAACAAGGCATCATGAACCCCGTCAAGCAACTCCAACAATTCGGCCAAGCCATCTGGCTCGATTTTCTCGCACGCGGCTTCATCGCGAAAGGTGACCTCAAAACGTTAATCGATCGCGACGGCGTTAAAGGCGTGACATCAAATCCTTCGATTTTTGAGAAGGCTATTGGTAGCAGCGATGAATATGACGGCGCAATTTCGAAACTTCTGAGGGAAAACGATCAGACGGCGATCAATCTCTATGAAGCCGTTGCCATCGAAGACATTCAAAATGCGGCAGATGTGCTGCGGCCGGTTTACGATCACTCGGGAGGCGATGACGGGTACGTGAGCCTTGAAGTCTCGCCATATCTCGCACGAGATACCGAAGGTACTCTCGCCGAAGCTCTGCGGCTTTCGCGCAGCGTCAGACGCGAAAACCTCATGGTGAAAATACCTGGTACGCGTGAGGGCCTTCCAGCAATCGAGGCACTTACCGCGCAGGGCATCAGTATCAATATCACGTTGCTGTTTTCGCAGAAGGTCTATGCGCAAGTACTTGAAGCTTACATAGCTGGCCTCGAAAAATTCGTCACGGGCGGCGGCGACGCCAAAAAGGTCGCCAGCGTTG
The DNA here is from genome assembly GCA_026400415.1 of Afipia sp. Lineage (GTDB taxonomy): Bacteria > Pseudomonadota > Alphaproteobacteria > Rhizobiales > Xanthobacteraceae > Afipia. The sequence continues at coordinate 5,482 of JAPLPA010000598.1, forward strand.
CGAGTTTTTTCATCAGCCGGATCGATGTCGAAGCTGACAAGCAACTCGAGGCGAAGATCGCAGACGTTGACGATAAGGATCAGAAAGAGCGCCTTGGCGGGCTCAAAGGCAAAATCGCGATTGCCAACGCCAAACTCGCCTACCGACACTACGAGCAAGTCCATTCCACAGAGCGCTGGACCAAGCTCCAAGCCAAGGGCGCGCGGGTGCAGCGTTTGCTTTGGGCCAGCACCGGCACAAAAAACAAAGCCTATAGCGACGTTCTCTATATTGAAGAATTAATCGGCCGCGACACGGTCAACACCGTACCACCGGCAACGCTCGATGCGTTTCGAGATCACGGTAAGCCGCGCGCGAGTCTCATTGAAAACGTGGCCGATGCGGAGCGTGTTTTGGCAGAATTCGCCAAAGCCGGACTCTCACTGGACACTATTGCGGAGAAATTGGTCAACGAAGGTGTACAGCTGTTCGCCGATGCTGCCGACAAATTACTTGGTGCAGTTGCACAGAAACGCAAGAAAATACTCGGAAGCCGGATCGATGGGCAGCATATCGCACTCGGTGCCGACATAGACAAGGACTTCAAAAATCTGTCGAGCATCTGGTCTACCGACGGCAAAGGACGCGCACTCTGGAATCGCGATGCATCCCTCTGGACCGGACGGGATGAGAGCAAATGGCTCGGTTGGCTCGATGCTGTCGAAAGAGAACAAAAATCGCTTTCGCGCTATCAATCATTTGCTGAGTGGGTGAAACACGAGGGCTTCAACGACGCCGTGGTGCTTGGCATGGGCGGATCGAGTTTGGGCCCGGAAGTAATAGCCAGAACATTTGGTTTGTCGCCGGGATTTCCGGTACTGCACATCCTGGACTCAACTGATCCGGCTCAGATCGGTAGGATCGAAGCGGGCATCAACCTTGAGGAGACATTGTTCATCGTCTCCAGCAAGTCAGGTGGAACGGTCGAACCCAACGTACTGATGGAATATTTCTTCGCGCGCGTCAGTGGAAAATTGAAAGACAAAGCTGGCTCGCATTTTGTTGCCGTCACCGACCCAAACTCCGTGCTCGAAAAAACTGCAAAATCTTACGGCTTCGCACATATTTTTCACGGCGAGCCAAGCATCGGCGGCCGTTTCTCAGTGTTATCTCCGTTTGGCTTGGTGCCTGCGGCTGCCGCAGGCATCGACATCACGAAATTCCTCGACCTCACCGCATCGATGGTGCGTACTTGCGGAGCCGATGTGCCACCCGCGGAAAATCCCGGCATCCAGCTTGGTCTTGCGCTCGGCGCTGCCTACAACAACGGTTGCGACAAGATCACGTTGAGCGCTTCAGCGCAAATAGCCGATTTCAACGCGTGGGCTGAGCAACTCATTGCTGAGTCCACCGGCAAAAGCGGTAAAGCAATTATTCCGCTCGCAGGCGAGGCGCTCGGCAAGCCTGACACTTATGGCAGAGATCGATTTTTTATCGATCTGCGTCTGACCGGCGACACAGACGAGGAGCGGGAGAAATCGCTGACCGCACTTGAAAAAGCAGGTCATCCCGTCGTGCGGATCACGGTGACGAGCCCGCAATATATCGGCCAGGAATTTTTCAGGTTTGAATTTGCGACGGCTGTCGCTAGCGCGATCATGGGGATCAACCCGTTTGATCAACCCGACGTCGAGGCTGCGAAAATCAAGACTCGCGAACTAGCATCTGCGTTCGAGAAATCCGGATCTTTACCCGCTGAAAAGCCGGTCGCGATCGATGGCAGCATCGAGATCTATACTGACGTCAAGAACGCCGATGCGTTGCGCAAAGCGGGAGCCGGAAGCGATTTGGTAACGTGGTTAGAAGCACAACTGAACCGCGTCAAAGCGGGCGATTACGTCGCATTGCTCGCCTATCTCGACCGCGATTTGAACAACGTTGCAACACTGCAAACCTTACGCATGGCTATTCGAGATAAAAAACACGTGGCGGACCGCGGTTCCTGCATTCTACCGGACAGGCCTATAAGGGCGGTCCAAACACAGGTGTGTTTCTTCAGATCACTGCGGACGATCCAAACGATCTTAGCGTTCCCGGCCAAAAAGGCAGTTTCGGAATCATCAAGGCCGCCCAGGCGCGCGGCGATTTTGGCGTATTGACGGACCGAAATCGGCGGGCATTGCGGTTACATATCAAAGGCGACATCGCTAAGGGCGTCACGACAATTAAAGACACTATCTTAAAAGCTTTGGAATGACGGCCTGTGAGTCAGCGCATTTTAGCCGCTGTTACGCAATCCGGCGGATATGCCGTTGATCGTGAGTTGAATGCCGCGCAATACCTGTTCGTCCTGGCTTTGCGCACGGTGCGCCTTCAATAGCTCCACCTGAACGTGATTGAGCGGATCAAGATAAGGGAAGCGGTTTCGAATTGATCGCTCCAATAGCCGATTACCCTGCAACAGGCGATCGTGACCCATAATCTTGAGCAACACCTTGATTGAACCATGCCATTCTGAACGGATGCGATTGAAGATGGTTTCGCGCAACTTCTCATCGTCCACAAGCTCAGCGTAACGCGACGCAATGGCGATACTGCTTTTTGACAGAACCATGTCCATATTCGACAACAGCGTCTGGAAGAACGGCCATTCGCGGTAAAGCTCGCGCAGAAAGCTAATTCCCTTGCCGGGATTCTTCGCGACCCACGTGTTCACAGCGCTTCCAAATCCATACCATCCGGGCAACATCAGCCGGCATTGTGCCCAACTAAATACCCACGGGATCGCACGCAAATCCTCGATCTTGCGAGTCTTCGTCCGCGAAGCAGGCCGGCTGCCGATGTTCAGCGTTGAGATTTCGGTGATAACGGTCGAAGCCCAGAAATAGTCCTCGAAGCCTTCCGTCTCGTAGACGAGGTTGCGATACGCAGCATAAGCGAGAGCCGAAATCTCCTCCATCGCGGTAATATACTCGTTGCGCGGCGCGGAATGCTTCGGTTGCAACAAGCTCGCTTCCAGCGTCGCGGCCGCCAGAATTTCAAGATTATGCCGGCCGACCTCGGGATTCGAATATTTGCTGGAGATAATTTCGCCCTGCTCGGTGATACGAATCTGTCCGCTCACCGCTCCACCCGGCTGCGCAAGAATAGCGTCATAGCTCGGCCCGCCGCCGCGGCCGACCGATCCGCCACGCCCGTGAAACAACCGCAGTCGAACGCCGTGCTTTTGAAAAACTTCGATAAGACCGATTTCAGCTTTGTACAATTCCCACCCCGACGTGACGAAACCACCGTCCTTGTTGCTGTCCGAATAACCCAGCATGACCTCTTGCAAGCTTCCTCGGCTATGGACCAAATTCCGATAGTCGGGCAAAGACAGAAGCTGATCCATGATCTGCGCGCAGTTGCGTAGATCGTCGATGGTCTCGAACAGCGGAACAATATTGATGCTGCTCTTTCCGCTCGGACTGACGAGACCGACCTCCTTGAGCAGAACCGCGACCTCGAGAAGATCGGAAATACCTTCCGTCATCGAGATAATGCACTGGGGAATGACAGCGGCGCCATAAATAGCATGCGCCTCAGCGCCCGCGCGCAATACCAACAGTTCGCTCCGAGTCTCATCGCTGTAAGCGACAAACGGCGATGTGAGAGGCCTGGCGGTTTTCATTTCGCGAAGAAGTAGCGCCGTGCGCTTCTCCTCAGATAGTTCGCGGTAGCCGGTGCCCGGCACTGCAGCTTCGACAAGTTCTGCAATCGTGCGTTCATGCACTGCCGAGTTCTGGCGCATATCGAGAGCCGCCAGGTGAAACCCGAAGCAGTCGGCGGCACGGCGAAGCTGACGCAGCCGACCGCGTGCAATCACGCCTGAATGGTTAGCCATCAGAGACCGGTTAAGAATATCGAGATCGGCCTTGAACTGCGCCGCATTGACGTACGCTTCCGCATCGCCGACAGGCTGGCGGCTTGTTTCCAATTTAAGAGCGCGTGCCGTTGCTGTCAGCCGCGCATAAATTCCAGACACCGCAAGACGGTAAGGTTCGCCCGCACGATGCGGCGACGTGTCAGGCGATTGTTTGGCCAATGCACGCAACTCAGTTGAAACATCTGCCAGATTGACCGCTAGCGACAGCTCAGCTCCAAGTTCGTGCAACTCTTCCAGATAGTAGGTAAGGATTTGGGTGCTCTGCATGCGCAACGTGTTTTGCATTACCTGCGCGGTCACGAAGGGATTGCCGTCGCGGTCGCCACCGATCCAGCTTCCCATCCGCAGAAAAGAGGCGAGATCGCCTC
>JAPLPA010000194.1:0-10926 GCA_026400415.1 Afipia sp.
CCGAAAACACAAAACGCGCTGGCGGCTTTTCTGAAAGCCCGCGGGCTTGGCGCGGATGCGCCACAGGCCGCAAATTTCTTCGAGACGATGATTGCAGCCGTGCAACTGCCCTCGGCGAGCGGACTGACATGGTGTAACGACACGCCTTATCGCGTGATGGCATCGATCGGCACCGACGATGGGCGAAACGTGACAAGCCGTGGCTGGTATCGCATAGAGAGCGGCAAATGCCTGCATCCCGATATCATCGGCACACCGCGCAATATCTACAGTTTTGCCGAAGCCATCGACACCGACGGACGCACCATCAAGGTGAATAGTCGCCCGGTGAACTGGGGCGGCTCGACGATGCTATGTACGCGGGAAACGCAGTTTGAATTCACCGAACATGGCGACTGCGGTACGCGCGGATTGAATGTCACGGGTTACGCGCCTGTCGATTTGGTTGTAGGCAGCGGCAAGACACTACGATTTGCGATGCCATGACAATTTCCAAGCGCGGCTTTATCCACATTGAGACGTGGGTATTCGATCTCGACAACACACTCTATCCTCATCACGTCAACCTGTGGCAGCAAGTCGATGAGCGAATTCGCGATTTCGTCGCGGACTATCTAAAAGTCTCGAAAGACGACGCATTCAAGATTCAGAAAGACTATTACAAGCGTTACGGCACCACGATGCGCGGCATGATGACCGAACATGGGCTGCGCGCGGACGACTTCCTCGCCTACGTCCACGATATCGATCATTCGCCGCTGGAGCCGAACCCCGCGATGGGTGCGGCGATCGAAAAACTCTCAGGCCGCAAGCTGATCCTCACCAACGGATCGAAGGCCCATGCCGCCAGCGTACTGGAGCGCCTTGGGCTCCACGCCCACTTTGAAGACGTGTTCGATATTGTATCGGCCGAATTGGAGCCGAAGCCGGCGCGGCAGACCTATCTGCGTTTCCTGCGCATGCACAATATCGACCCGTCAAAGGCTGCGATGTTTGAAGATTTGGCGCGCAACCTTGTGGCGCCGCACGACCTCGGAATGACTACGGTTCTGGTCGTGCCTGACGGCACCAAAAACGTCGTGCGCGAGGACTGGGAGCTTGAGGGCCGCGACGCGGCCTATGTGGATCACATCACCGATGATCTGACGGGATTTCTGCAAAAGCTCCAAATTGCATAATCAGCGGCGCGCTGCTTGACTCAACGCCGCCAAATCCCGACAAAAGCCCCTGCGAATTTACCGCCTTCCAAGGAATACAAATGTCTCACGCTGCTCTCGAATCAACGTTGAATGCCGCTTTCGACGCCCGCGACAAGGTCAACGCCATGACCAAGGGCGAGATACGCGACGCCGTGGAGCTCGCGCTCGACATGCTCGACAAGGGCGAAGTCCGCGTTGCCGAACGCGGCGCGGACGGCAAATGGATCGTGCATCAATGGCTGAAAAAAGCGGTGCTTCTCTCGTTTCGCCTCAACGACATGTCGCCGATTACGGGCGGACCGGGCGGCGCGACGTGGTGGGATAAAGTGCCGTCGAAGTTCGAGGACTGGAGCGAAGATCGCTTCAAGAGCGCAGGCTTTCGTGCAGTCCCAGGCGCAATCGTACGCCGCTCGGCGTTCATCGCAAAAAATGTCGTGCTGATGCCATCGTTCGTCAATCTTGGCGCTTATGTCGATGAGTCGACCATGATCGATACGTGGTCCACTGTCGGCTCTTGCGCGCAGATCGGAAAGAACGTGCACATCTCCGGCGGCGTCGGCATCGGCGGCGTGCTCGAGCCGTTGCAGGCCGGCCCGGTCATCCTCGAGGATGATTGCTTCGTCGGTGCGCGCTCGGAAGTCGCCGAAGGCGTGATCGTGCGCAAGGGCGCGGTGCTGTCGATGGGCGTTTTTCTGGGTGCATCGACCAAGATCGTTGATCGCGAAACCGGTGAGACTTTCATCGGCGAAGTGCCGGAATATGCCGTCGTGGTGCCTGGCTCGCTTCCCGGCAAGCTGTTGAAGAACGGCCAGCCCGGTCCATCACTCGCCTGCGCTGTCATCGTCAAGCGCGTCGATGAGCGCACGCGCGCCAAGACCAGCATAAACGAGCTGCTGCGGGACTGATCTTATATATGTCTGACGCGCTGACCATCGCCCGCGATTTGCTGCGCTGCCCATCAGTGACGCCGGCGGACGCGGGCGCGCTTGGCGTTCTTGAGAGCGTTTTGAAGGCTGCGGGCTTCGAGACGCATCGCGTGACGTTTTCCGAACCCGGTGCCGCAGACATCGACAATCTCTACGCGCGGATCGGCGCTGGCAAACCGCACATCACATTCGCGGGTCATACCGATGTGGTGCCGCCGGGAGATGACACGAAATGGACTCACGGCGCGTTCTCGGGTGATGTCGCAGGCGGATTTCTTTATGGCCGCGGCGCAGTAGATATGAAGGGTGGCATCGCCTGCTCGGTCGCTGCCGTGCTCGACTATTTGAAAGCGAATGGCGGCAAGCCAAAAGGCTCGATCTCCTTTCTTATCACGGGCGATGAAGAAGACGTCGCGGTGAACGGTACGATCAAATTGTTGCAATGGGCGGCAGATCGCGGTGAAAAATTCGACCACTGCGTGTTGGGTGAACCGAGCAACGTCAACGAACTCGGCGACTGCATCAAGATCGGCCGGCGCGGATCGTTGTCCGGCACTCTCATCGTCGAGGGCACGCAAGGCCACGTCGCTTACCCACACCGCGCGGTGAATCCCGCGCCGCAGATAGCGACATTGATCGCCGCGTTAAGCACGGAGCCTCTCGATAAAGGCACCGAACATTTCCAGCCGTCGAATCTCGAATTCGTCTCGATCGACATCGGCAACCCAGCGTGGAATGTGATTCCGGCATCCGCGCGCGCGCGTTTCAACATGCGCTACAATGATTGCCACACGCAGGACTCGCTGCGCGCGTTGATCGAGCAGCGCGTGGAGAAAGCCTCAGGCAACGCCATTCGCGCGCGAATCGAATGGGAGCCGTCGAACGCCGACGTGTTCCGCACCCAGCCGGGGAAATTCACCGATCTGGTCGTCGCTGCGATCGAAGATGTGACCAAGCGTAAACCCGAACTCAACACCGGCGGCGGCACGTCGGACGCGCGTTTCATCACGAATTATTGCCCGGTGCTGGAATTCGGCCTCGTCGGCCAGACCATGCACCAGATCGATGAGCGCGTGCCGGTTTCCGACTTGGAAAAACTCACCAAAATCTATCGCGGCGTGCTGGACCGCTACTTCGCGTGACCGATAAAATTCTCGTTCTCACCGCCATCGACGACGAACTCGACAAGACCCGCGCACCGGAAGGCGTCGGCGTCATCTACACAGGCGTCGGCAAGGTCAACGCGGCGAGTGCGGCCACGCTGGCGCTGCTGGTGTTGCGACCGAAGCTCGTCATCAATTACGGCACCGCTGGAAAAATTCACAAGATGCACAAGGGCCTCGTCGAGGTCGCGCATGTCGTTCAACGCGACATGATGGCGATGCCGCTAGCGCCGCGCGGGCGCACGCCATTCTCGCCGGAGATCGACAAGCTTTCATCGGGGCATGGCCACGTGACCTGTGGCACCGGCGATAGCTTCGTGACTTCGATCGATCCGTGGCTGGTGGAAAACAACATCGACATCGTCGATATGGAATTGTACGCGATCGCGCATGTCTGCGAGCGTCACAGCCTGCCATGGCGTTCGTTCAAATTCATCACCGACGATGCCGACGACAACGCCGCCGATCACTGGCAGGAAAATATCGCCGACGGCGAAGAATTGTTCTGGGACGTGATGAAGACGATCCTGAAAGACGTTCAGTAATCCACTTTCACAAGATACAGCCCGTCCGGTGGTGCAACGGGTCCGCAAGCGGCGCGGGCGCGCGCGTCCAACGCCGCTTTCATGTCGCTGGCTTTCCAGCGGCCATGCCCGACCCATACCAGCGAGCCGACCATCGAGCGCACCTGGCTGTGCAGAAACGAGCGCGCCGACGTTGTAATGTTGATGTCGTCGCCGTCGCGCGTGACATTGAGCGTATCGAGCGTTTTGTCCGGCGACTTGGCCTGACATTCGGTATCGCGAAATGTCGTGAAGTCGTGCTTGCCGATCAGAACCTGCGCTGCGTCATGCATCGCGTTTGCGTCGAGCGTTCGGGCCACGCGCCATGATTTGCCGGTGTGGAGCGCCAGATTGGCACGCCGATTTGAAATCCGGTAAATATAATGCCGCTTGATCGCGGAGAACCGCGCGTCGAATGTTTCCGGAACGATCTCCGCCGACAGCACGCCAATCGGATTTGGCCGCAGATGCGCGTTGAGCGCGTCGCGCACCCGATCTGCCGAATAGGCCTTCGTAAAATCCAGATGCGCGACCTGCGCCAGCGCATGTACGCCGGCATCGGTGCGGCCTGCGCCACTGACGCGAATGTCTTCGCCGCTCATGGCCTTTGCGGCATTCTCAAGCGCGCCCTGCACCGACGGGCCATTGTCCTGATATTGCCAGCCGCAATACGGCGCGCCGTCATATTCGATGATGAGCTTGTAGCGCGGCATCAGACGATTTCTGTAGGAGGTAGCTGTTGCGGCGGCAAACCACGCATGAATTCAATCGCACTCATTTTCTTGCCGCCGGCGCGCTGCAATTCGAGAATGTTGATTGCACCGTCAAGGCAAGCGAACGTGAATTTGTCTTCGGCATGCGGCGTGATGTGACTTCGGTCTATTTCACAACGCAACGCCTTGATGCGAACCTGCTCACCGTCGATCGGCAATTCAAACCACGCGCCGGGAAACGGCGACAGTCCGTGGATGTGGCGCAGCACCTCGTGCGCGGATTTCGTCCAGTCGATGCGCGCTTCGGCCTTATCAATCTTGGCCGCGTAAGTGACGCCCTGCTCACTTTGCTTTGTGAGTTGCAGTCTTCCGCGCTCCAGCGCGCCCAGGCCGCGAACCATCAAGTCTGCGCCCAATGCGGCCAGAGCGTCATGAAGATCGAGCGCGGTGATTCGATCCGTGATTGCAATGCGCTCGGCCATGGCAACATCGCCGGTGTCGAGCCCCGCGTCCATCTTCATCACCATGACGCCCGACTCTTTGTCGCCCGACATGATCGCACGCTGGATCGGCGCCGCGCCGCGCCAGCGCGGCAGCAACGAGCCATGGAGGTTGAAGCACCCGAGCCTCGGCACGTCGAGAATGGTCTGCGGCAGAATCATCCCGTAGGCGACGACGATGGCTGCATCGGCATTGCGCGCGCGGAATTCGGTCTCGGCCTCCGGCGTCTTTAATGTCTTTGGCGTCAGCACCGGAATGCCAAGCCGCCGCGCTTCGACTTCCACAGGCGTCGGCTGCAACTTCATGCCGCGCCCCGCAGGCTTCGGCGCGCGCGTATACACCGCCGCGATGTCATGCCCTGCGGCATGAAGCCCGAGCAGCGTCGGCACCGCGAAATCCGGCGTGCCCATAAAGATCAGACGAAGCTGCATTGATCGCTTTCCGCGAGGAAATTATTTTGCCGCGAGCTTGGCGGCCTTCTTGAATTTCTTCATCACCATCTCGCGCTTAAGCTTGGAGAGGTAATCGACGAACAACACGCCATTGAGATGATCGATCTCGTGCTGGATACAGGTCGCGAACAATCCATCGGCGTCTTCCTCGTGAACCTTGCCGTCGATGTCCGTGAAACGAAAGCGCACTTTCGCGGGCCGTTCGACCTCTTCGTAATATTCGGGAATCGACAGGCAGCCTTCTTCGTAAACGTTCAGTTCCTCGGATGACGACAGAATCTCCGGATTAATGAAGACGCGCGGATTGTTTTCGCCTTCCTTTTTTTCAAGGTCCATCGTGATCAGGCGGATTGGCTCGGCGACTTGGATCGCCGCAAGCCCGATGCCCGGCGCGTCGTACATGGTCTCGAACATGTCATCGGCCAGCGCGCGAATCTCCGCCGTGATCGTTTCCACGGGCTTTGAGATAAGCCGCAACCGTTTGTCCGGCAGGTTGATGATTTCGCGAATGGCCATGCTGCGCGATGTAATGGGGCCGCCCGCCGGGGTCAAATCCGTTGATTTCAAAGGCGTTCGCGAAGCTTCCACAGGCTTTAACGGCCTCTTAACCATAAAATTTAGGGGTTGATTAACCAGAAATGCTCCCTATGCGTTCGCATCCTCAGGCGAATCCTGTTAGAAGGCCCCCATGAATGAAATTCTCTTCAGCCTCGGCGATATGCCGATCCGCACGGGCACAGCGCTGACCGCATTCGGCAGTTTGGCGCTGATTCTGCTGGTGGCGATTGCGGTCGTGATCGCCCGCTCGTCGAGCCGTGGCGCGGCTGCCGCGATGGCACAGGCGGTGCGCGCCGACGAACTTGAAGAACGCCTGTCCGAAGTTCTGCGCATGCAGAGCGAATCCACCGGTCGTGTCCACGAGATGGGACAGGCGCTGGTCGGGCGGCAGGCAGAGATGACTCGCGCAGTGAACGAGCGCCTCGATTCGGTGAACCAGAAGGTTGGCCAGTCGATGGAGCAGACCACGCGAAAAACTGTCGAGAGCCTGAGCGCGCTGCATGAGCGCCTCGGCATCATCGACAGCGCCCACAAAAACCTGACCGATCTTACCTCGCAGGTAACGACTCTGCGCGATGTCTTGGCCAACAAGCAATCGCGTGGCGCGTTCGGTCAGGCCCGTATGGAATCCATCCTGCAGGATGGAATGCCGAAAGGCAGCTATGAGCTGCAATACACGCTCAAGAACGGCAAGCGCCCGGACTGTGTCGTGTTCCTGCCCGACCAGCGGCCGCTCTGCATCGACTCGAAGTTTCCGCTCGAGGCGGTGACGGCGCTGCGCGACGCGCGTTCGGACGATGAGAAGAAGGCGGCGACCGCGCGGCTGCGGCTCGATGTGATGAAGCACGTCACGGACATCGCCGAGAAATATCTCATTCCCGGCGAGACGCAGGATACGGCCTTGATGTTCGTGCCATCCGAGTCGGTTTATGCGGAAATTCACGACGGCTTCGACGACGTGATCCAGAAAGCCTATCGCGCCCGCGTTGTGCTGGTGTCACCGTCGCTTTTGATGCTCGCGATTCAGGTGATGCGCCAAATTCTGAAAGACGCGCGGATGCGCGATGCGGCCGACCAGATTCAGGGCGAAGTCCGCAACATGATGGATGACGTGGAGCGGCTGCGTGAGCGCGTCAGCAAGCTCGGCACGCATTTCGATCAGGTCGGAGAGGACGTGCGGCAGGTGCTAATTTCGGTCACCAAGATCGGCAAGCGGGCCGCCACGATTGAAAGCCTGGAATTCGACAGTCCGGCGGAAGCGACTCCTGCGCCCGCTGCGACAGAGCTTTTCCCTGCATCACAACGTAAATTGCAGGCGGGCGAATAGCCGCAACCGCTGGTGACATCCCGCCAAATCGGATAGGTGGGATGGATGGCCGCAATCCCCCCAACCGTTTCGAAACCTTCTTGGCGCGACGCGATGGCTGTGTATCTTCAGCCGCGCGTTCTCATCGTGCTGTTGCTTGGTTTCTCGTCGGGACTGCCGCTCGCGCTGTCAGGGTCAACACTTCAGGTGTGGGCGGCTGAAAGTGGCGTCAATCTCAAGACCATCGGGCTTTTCGCCATCATCGGTACGCCCTACACGCTGAAATTTCTCTGGGCGCCTCTGGTCGATGCGCTCGATGTGCCAGTGCTGTCGCGATGGCTTGGGCGGCGGCGCGGCTGGTTGATCTTTTCGCAATTGCTGATGATTGGTGCGATTGTCCTGCTCAGCCTGTGCGATCCCAAGACCGGCCCGGTACTTTTGATCGGTGCTGCGCTTTTGGTCGCAACCGCATCCGCCACGCAGGATATCGTGATCGACGCGTTCCGGGTCGAAAGCCTGAGCGAGAGCGAGCAAGCAGCGGGCATGGCGTCGTATGTCGCCGCCTACCGGGTCGCCAATCTGATCTCGACAGCGGGCGCGCTCTACATCGTAAGCGGTTTCGAGGCCGGTGCAGGATTCGCGCGTGGTACGTCCTGGATGCTGGGTTATCTTGCGATGGCGGCGCTCGTCGCCGTCGGCATCGTCGCATCCATCTTGGCGACGGAACCGAAAGCATCGCAACTTGCCGAGGCCGAAGCGGCACGCAATCCCGGCGTGAACCGCTTCAAGCGCGTGTTCGAAACCGCGCGCCTCGCGTTCTCGGATTTTCTGACACGCGATTTAGCCATCGCGATTTTGCTGTTCGTAATTCTGTTCAAGTTCACCGATGCGCTGGCCGGCGCCATGACGGCGGCGTTCGTCATCGACATCGGCTTCACGCGTGTCGAATACGCGACGATCATCAAGGGCGTCGGCTTTGCCGCGACATTGCTGGGCGGCTTCGCGGGCGGCTTCGTCGCAAGCGCATATCCGCTTGTGACGAGCCTGTGGATCGGCGGCATTCTTCAAGCGCTCGCCAATTTCGGATTTTCCTGGCAGGCGACCGTCGGCCACGATCCGTTGTGGCTGGCCTTCGCCATCACCTTGGAGAATTTCACCAGTGCGATCGGCACGGTGATCTACGTCGCCTATCTATCGGCGCTGTGTCGCAACCCGCTGCACACGGCAACGCAATACGCGCTGCTCACCGCGCTGTCGGCATTCGGCCGCACATATTTGTCGGCGATGGCGGGCTATATCGCGGAGGCAACTGGCTGGGTCTGGTTCTTCGCCATCTGCGCGTTGAGTGCGCTGCCGGGACTTGCGTTACTCGCAGTCCTGCAACGGCGCGGGCATTTCGAGACGCTCCAGCGTTCCTGAACTACTGCCACGACCACTTGTTCACGGCGACGTCGCCGACATGCCACGCCGTCTGCGAACAGAACATCTCCCAAACCCGCACCCGAAGTTTTTTGCCCAGCAGACGGCTAAGCTGAACGCGGTCGGACTTCGTTTTCGTGAAGAGATGAAACGTTGATGCTTTGGCGTCGGGGTTCACGCAAAAATCGTCGCTCGCTGGCATCTGCCGAGGCGCGCTCACGATCTGGTAGGCTTGCATTTGTGTGCCATTGGGATGATGCGTGCGGATCAGACGCAACGTTCCCGATAACCAACCGCCGCGCACAAGAGCTTCCTCAGCGGTGACCGGTGGAGTGAATGCGAGCACGACCACCGTTGCCGCTGCAAACAAAACTGAAAATCGAAAGAAACGCATGGCTCCTCCTGATCTGGCGTTTTACTTGCCCACAAGACTCCATTTCGTGACGATGGCATCGCTGAATTGCTGCGCGTCCTGCGGGCAGGACATTTCATTGGCTTTAACCGATACGGTCTTGCCAATGAACGGTTTCAATTCGGCCGCCTCGGCGGCGCTGTTGGTCACGATCTGAAAAGTCTCAGGCCCTGTTTCAAGATTGCAAAGACCCGAGGGAGCGGGCAGACGGCGCGGCTCACTTGTCAATTGAAACGTAAGGCCCTTGGTCTTTTTGCTTTTCATCGCTGTCAGTTCGCCCGACAAAATCTCGCCGGCGTTGAGCGGCTTGGGTTTCGCCGCGAACGCGGAGGACGCACCGGACAGCACCACGCCCAGCAACGCGCCAGTCAAAGCCGTGAATTTCGTAAACCGCCAAGAGGTCATTTCATGTCCATGGATTGAAGCGAAGTCAGAATAGCGTCCGCTGCCGCATCGCGGCCGACAGCGTGCCTTCGTCGAGGTAATCAAGTTCGCCGCCGACCGGCACGCCGTGCGCAAGCCGCGTGATCTTCACATTCGCATCCTGCAACAAATCAGTGATGTAATGCGCCGTGGTCTGGCCATCGACAGTTGCGTTCAGCGCAAGAATGATTTCCGTCACCTGCGGATCTTTCGCGCGCGCGACCAGCGCGTCGATTGTCAGATCCTGCGGCCCGACGCCATCAAGTGGCGACAGTGTCGCGCCGAGCACATGATAGCGTCCGCTGGTGGCGTGCGCACGCTCCAACGCCCAAAGATCGGCGACGTCGGCGACCACCACAATGATCGCCGGATCGCGCCGCGTATCGGTGCAGACGGTGCAGGGATTGACGGTGTCGATATTTCCGCACGTCGAACACACGACAATTTTTTCGATCGCAACCTGCAACGCCGATGTCAGCGGAGACATCAGCGCTTCGCGCTTCTTGATAAGATGCAGCGCAGCGCGGCGCGCCGAACGCGGACCCAGTCCCGGCAGCCGCGCCAGCAGCTGGATCAGGCGCTCAATTTCAGGGCCGGCAACCGCAATGGCCATATCTAACCGAGACCCAATCCCGGCGGCAGACCAAGACCGCCGGTCAGCGCCTGCATCTTGTCCTGCATCGCGGCTTCCGCCTTGCGCCGCGCATCGTTGAGCGCCGTCACCATCAGGTCTTCGAGGATTTCAGTTTCATCGGCCTTGATCAGCGACGGATCGATCTTGACGGATTTCACCTCGCCCTTCGCCGTCATGGTGACGGACACAAGGCCACCGCCGGACGCACCTTGAACCTCGACATGGTCGAGTTCGTCCTGCATCGCCTTCATCTTGGACTGCAACTCGGCAGCCTTTTTCATCATGCCCATAAAGTCAGCCATGAACCGTCCTTATTCTGGTTCGTCAGAGATCGTCATCGTCGGACGTGCCGACCGGATCGGCCGTGACGTCGTCGGAGGAATTGTCGTGTGCGAGCCGCCGCACATCGATCACCTGCGCGCCAGGAAATTTCGACATCACGGCCTGCACGCGCGGATCGGCATGAACACCGACCGTGAGCTGCTCCTTTCTAGCCTGCGCCTGCGAGCGTAAAGTGGTCTCGCCCTGTTCGTTGGAGACAATCACGGTCCAGCGCTTGCCGGTCCATTGCTCGAGCTTGCGCGATAATTCATTGATCAGCGATCGTGCGGCACTTCGCTCCAGCGCCACTTCGAGGCGTCCGTCTTCCATGCGCAC
>JAPLPA010000194.1:10970-11971 GCA_026400415.1 Afipia sp.
CGCAGATCGGCCTCTAACGCGGTCTTGATCTGAAGATCGCGTTTTGCGCCGGCCAGTGCCACGAGTTCCGGAAAGGTTGCCAGCTTCAACTGAGGTGCAGCGGCCTGCGCACTCGGAGCTGGCGCGCTCATTTGCGGACGCGCGGAATTGTCGCCGCCCGTCGCAAGCGCGCGCCGTGGCGGGCCTTGATCCGATACCGTCGCGCCTGAAGGCGCTCCGCGCGATGCACCACTACCACCGAGCGAAGTCGAAACTCCACTCTGGTCAATCATCTTGATCGCTTCATCGGGTGTCGGTAGATCGGCTGCGTAGGCAATACGCACCAACACCATCTCGGCGGCCGCCGTGATGCCCTTCAGCAGCATCTGCCACATCCGCGACAGCACGCGCATTGAGAGTTTCGCCGCGAAATCGCGTCCGCGTGTGCGCTCGGTCTCGCCCAGTGACAGATTGTCCGCGGTGGCGGGCACGACCTTCACACGCGTGATGAAATTGACGAATTCTGCAAGATCGCTCAACACCACGACCGGATCGGCACCGGTGTCGTATTGCTCACGAAATTCCTTGAAGGCGGACGTAATGTCACCGGAAGCCAGCGATTGAAAAAGGTCGATGATCCGCGCGCGATCCGCAAGACCAAGCATTTGGCGCACGTCGTCGGCTTTCACCAATCCGGCCGCATGCGCGATGGCCTGATCGAACAAAGAAAGCGAATCGCGCACCGAGCCTTCCGCCGCACGCGCGATCAACCCCAGTGCCTCCGGCTCCGCCTTGACGCTCTCCTTTTCGGCAATACCGGCGAGATGCGACATCAGCACATCGGCATCGACGCGTTTCAGATCGAACCTCTGACAACGCGACAGCACCGTGACCGGGACTTTTCGGATTTCAGTCGTGGCGAACACAAACTTGGCGTGCTCGGGCGGTTCTTCCAGCGTCTTGAGAAACGCATTGAACGCTTTCTCCGACAGCATGTGAACTTCGTCGATGATGTAGACTTT
>JAPLPA010000194.1:11998-13195 GCA_026400415.1 Afipia sp.
TAACGCGCACTCGACGGCGCGTAGCGCACGCCATCGGTGATCTGCCGCACGTCGTCAATGCCGGTATGCGAGGCGGCGTCCATTTCCAGCACATCGATGTGACGGCTTTCCATGATGGCCTGACAGTGCACGCCCATCGTCGGCATGTGGATCGTCGGCCCCTTCACCGAGCCGTCGGGCATTTCGTAATTCAACGCGCGGGCAAGAATACGCGCCGTCGTCGTCTTGCCGACGCCGCGAACGCCCGTGAGAATCCAAGCTTGCGGCACACGCCCCGCCTCGAACGAATTCGAGATGGTGCGGACCATCGCTTCCTGGCCGATCAGATCGTCGAAATTCGAGGGGCGGTATTTGCGGGCAAGGACGCGGTATCCGCGATTGCCTTGCGTTTCGGGATTTACAGCATCGCTCATCGATCGATCCGCGGTTTCCCGAAAGCAGCGACGCAAACCTACATCAGGCGATCGTCGCGCACGAAAATGAAGTAGGAGACTGACGAGCGACCCGATCCGGACCTCGTTAGGGCTGCTTCCTTCCGGACCTGACCCGGTTGGCGAGTGGCTCGTCCACCGCCAATCTCCCGGTTCCTATTTGGGGCCATCGGAGCCGGAAAGCAAGCGTCTGACGCCGCCGTAAAACCGCGTTCAAACAACAATTTGCGCGATTTGTGATCGCA
The DNA here is from genome assembly GCA_026400415.1 of Afipia sp. GTDB lineage: Bacteria > Pseudomonadota > Alphaproteobacteria > Rhizobiales > Xanthobacteraceae > Afipia. The sequence goes on from JAPLPA010000194.1 coordinate 12,675, forward strand.
AACCGGCTACTGATTTCGCCAGCAAAAGCGATATGTTCAATCGCTTGCACGCAAACGGGTTTCACATGGCAGACTGGTCGCTCAACCGACAGCTCGAACAGGACACGATCAACATCGGCGATCTTCCGCTGTCGCGCGTACTTGTCGTCAATGACGGCAACTACCCGTGGCTGATGCTGGTCCCGCGCCGCGCAAACGCCAAGGATCTCGTCGATCTCAATGAGGTCGAGCAAGGGCAGTTGATGACGGAAATCAATCGTGTGGCGCGTGCGTTGCAGGACATCGTCAAGCCCGACAAGCTGAATATCGCGGCGCTCGGAAATATGGTTCCACAGCTTCATATCCACGTTATTGCGCGGCGTACTACCGATCCCGCTTGGCCACGCCCGGTGTGGGGCGTGGTGCCACCCGTCCCACATGATCCGCACGAAATCGAACGCTTCATTCGTGAACTTCGTAGCCAGATCTGGCTAAGCTAAGTTCGAGGCAGATCGCATGGCAAGCAACGATCCATTTCCGCT
>JAPLPA010000563.1 GCA_026400415.1 Afipia sp.
GAAGCGAAAGCGGCAACGCGGGATTACGTCTTTGAGTTCGATATGCCGGATGGGCTGCCGTTGCTGTCGATCTTTGGCGGCAAAATCACGACGTACCGGCGTCTTGCCGAAGAGGTGTTGGAAAAACTGTCGCCCTATCTAAACGGTGACAAGGCGTCCGAGGGATGGACAGCGCACGCACCGTTGCCGGGTGGCGACATTGATGTCGCGGCGATACCCGCACTCGCCGACCAACTCATTGGCGATTACGCGTTTTTGTCGCGCGCCTTCGCACTTCGTCTTGCCCACGCATATGGCACACGGGCGAGCCGGGTTCTCGACGACGCATCCACTGTGGCAGATCTCGGACAATCCTTCGGCGATACTCTATTTGAGCGTGAGGTTCGATACCTCATGGCTTATGAATTTGCTATGACTGCCGAAGATATCGTCTGGCGTCGCTCCAAGCTCGGATTGCGTCTGTCAAAAAACGAAGTTGCAGGTCTCGGCAGCTGGATTTCCAATCATCGTGGTGCGTCCAAGTCAGATGCTCATGAGATAAGAGGCAAAGCATAGAGATCAATTGCGAAGACCTTTTGGCAACCGGACCATTTTCGGATTGATTTGCACGCTGCAATTGCCCAGCATCGTAAGATGGCAAATGAAACCGATTCATCTTCAGGATTGACGAAGCTCTTTCGCTGGGCGACGACACCGCCGCAAGCGTACGTCGTGTATGTCCTGGCGCTGCTCGCGGTTTATGGAGTGACTTTTTTGGCCGGCACGCTTGCCCCGAAAAAGCACCTTACCGTGTCGCCAAATCAGGTTTCCGTTCCCACTGCCAAATGATCGGTGGGGTGATCTGATCCCGAGAAAACGGCTTCCTAAGAGCGGATTGCAGGGAAATCTGGAAGAATAATCTTCGCTTTCGTTCTTCGCGGGGAGCAAATCTCTCTACCGCTGTAACCGAGAATGGAAATTCCTCCTTAGTTTTATGGGCTTATGGACCGGACCCTTGGCGGCGACTACACAGGAGCCAATATGAAGGCTCACAGCCGTCGCTCAGGAATTCCGTCATGCCCGACATTTCAGTATCTGCAGGTTTTGCGATCGGCCTCGCTTTCGGCGTGGTCGGTCTGCTGAGTGGCTTTTGCTTGCTGAGCAGCTTGCGTGACTGGTGGACGGCAGACGATGGCCGCAAGCTTCGCAGTTATGCCGTCGCATTGGCCGTCGCAATTGTGGGTACCCAATTCATCGCTGGTGCCGGCATTGTCGATATCGGAAAATCCATCTATTTGCAGCCTTCGTTTTCCGCGCCGCTGATGTTCGCGGGCGGCTTGCTGTTCGGCCTCGGCATGGTTCTGTCAAATGGCTGCGCATCGCGCGCCGTCGTGCTGCTCGGCAAGGGCAACATTCGCTCGTTGGTCGTGCTCGTCATCATCGGCGTGACCGCGCAGATGACATTGAAGGGTCTGTTCGCGCCAGCGCGCCTCGCTGTTCTGCAATGGACGCAATTCACGCCATCTGCGATCTCCGCGCCGGCTTTGCTGGCGTCGTTCGGAATCAACGAGACTGTCGCGCGTATCGCGGTCGCTTTGATCGCAAGCGTTGGTCTCGTTGTATTCGCGTTCTCGGACCGCCAGTTCCGCCGGTCCTACGGGCAGATCGCCGCCGGTTTTGCTGTCGGCTCGCTGGTCGTCGCCGGCTGGCTTGCAACTGGCTGGATCGGTGCGGATGAGTTCAATCCTGTTCCTGTCACGTCGCTGACCTTCATTTCGCCGATCGCCGACACGGTGCAATACGTCATGTTCTCGACCGGGCTGACTTTGAATTTCGGTATTGCTCTCTTTGCAGGTGTGGTTACC
>JAPLPA010000282.1:0-2791 GCA_026400415.1 Afipia sp.
CCTGCCTTCGGTGGCTGCACGCGGCGCAGGTGACGAGCGGCGAAATCCGCTCCGATGAACGCAAAGTCAAAAGCTTTGCGGATCCTGCGCCCGGAAGAGCGGCACCGGGGACAGAAAAGCCGCAACGGAGCGTCGAAAGGCGTTACGCGATGAGTGCGGTGTTTCAAAAACATCGTGGCCATCGCGGCACTACCAAGTCGCGCCTTTCGGCGCTCCGCTCCCTCTTTGATGAGGGACGAATTGAAAAGTTGGACGACATCGTTGGACGGACACCTGCTTTGCGGCAGAGACGTCATTCAACGTGCGCGAATGGAAAGGACTAACGATGCAAACCACAACCCCGCACCACGCCCGCAAACTCTACGACGTGCTGACGCGCATGGCGCAGATTCGAAACTGTTCGGCGACCTGCGATCTGGCGGATTGCCGCCGCGCGCGGCGATGCGTGGGTACCGAACGCCGCCGTGTGTGGACATTGCCCAATGGGCCTTTCTGGCTGGCACGGGATCACGTGGCCGAGTGGCGAGACCTCGTGCAGTCGAGGCAGCAATGCCTGTCTGCGATCAAGGTTGCGGCCCTCAAGGCCAAATGATGCGGCAAATTGCGGCAAAGGTTGTCGGCCCAATATTTTCTTGGCAACTTGTGCGGCGCTCAGGCGTTCCTATGTAGCGTTGTTTGCGCCATTCGGCGCTTTTGAGGATCGCGTGATGTCGACCAATACGCCCGACGATATTCTGGAGCCGACGCGCGCCAAACCAAGAATTGGCGAAAAGGCTGGCGGGCCGCACAAGCGCAGCACCACCATCGATCAGGACGGCAATGAAGTTCACGGTTCAAGGTCCGGCGGCTTTGCAGGCCGCATGAACAGCGGACCTTTCGGCGCGTCGGGACTGGATTTCGAGAATATTTCCGGTGCGATCGGCGGCATTTCGTTCGGCGCGCTCACGCGTGAGCAGCGGTTCGCGCGGCTTGATGCGCTGGCGAAGCTGCTCGATGTCGCTTTCGTGTTGCCGGGCACGAATATCCGCTACGGCATCGATGGGCTTGTCGGTTTGATCCCGGTGGTCGGCGATCTTTTGACGACAGCGATCTCATTGTGGATCGTGCGCGAGGCGCGTTCGCTCGGCGCGCCGCGTCATGTGGTGGCGCGGATGCTGGGCAATGTGGCGCTGGATGGCGTGGTGGGACTTGTGCCGTTTGTCGGCGACGCGTTCGACGTGATGTTCCGCGCCAACATCCGCAACATGCGGCTGCTGCGAAAGTGGATGGAGAAGCAGCCGCGTCAGGACGTGTAGGGAATTGAAAGCGGCCGGCGCTTAACCGGCAGCAGCCTGCTTTTCATCGTCCGAGGTCGGCGCAGGCTCTGGACGGTTGCGCTTGAGCGGAAACTCAGCCGACTCATAAAGGGTGCGGATGCCGCTCTGGTCGAAACGGGCCTCGTCCACCTGAAGGTAAGCGCCGTTCAGCGAGTCGGCGGGAAGCTGCTCGATGGCAAATTGCACGGCTTCGGCTGCGGTCGGGAAGCGGCGGTACGCGAAGCCGGCACGTTTCTTCTTGCGGATCGCCGCAGGAAACAACTCAGCTTCGGTATTGTAATTAAACGCAGCCATGGCTTCGGCCTTCTTGATGTTGATTTCGCTGACATGACGGGCGTGGCGCGGGTCGGAAGTGCCGTCGCGCGGCGTGCGTCATTCATTCCAAGAACAGTCCCTAATATAGGCCTTTTTCCGCCAATTGCGACCCGTCATTGGAAGCATGATGAATGGCGCGATGACACCTTCCGGTTCCTGATAAATGCTTGGAAATCAAGGCTCTATTGGAAAACGCGCATGAAAATGCCCGCAGCGTTTAGCTGCGGGCTCGGCCGCTATTTTCAGCGGATTTGAACGGTATCTGCGAACGGACGCGGGCTCGATTTGTCCGTATCGGCAACCGCCATTTTTTCTTCGGTGATCGGCACGACGCGAAGCTGCGTTTGATAGGGCTCAATCTGCACGGCGGTGTTCGCCGTCAGCACGAATTTCTTCACGGGGGCCTGTTCCTGTTCGCCGCTGATGCCGCGCCTCTCGCGATATTGCCAAACCTGCATGGAACCGCGTTCGACAAGCAGCTTGGTAACGCCATCGGCATTCTTGCCGGGGAGCGCATCGACTTCCTGCTTGGTGAGACCGATGATGATCGCGTCTTTCGGTGTGCTCACCTTGAACAGCTTCACCTTATCCACGGCCAATGCTGGGTGTGATACGATGGCCTCGACGATGAGGCCAACGAGGCCAAGGCCGAGGACGATATTGGTCGAGGTGCGAGACATTGCACAATTCCTTCGAGTGATTTGGCGATTTTTTTGTTTTTGAGACCGGGGGCCGGAACATAAGGCCTCCTGCGGCAACAATGTGGCCGCAGGCGCCCGCCGGTCCTTTATTTTGGTAGATATAGAGACGTTGTTACTTCGGCAAAAGTTTCAGTGCCGCCGAGTTGATGCAGTAACGCAGCCCGGTGGGGCCGGGGCCATCCGGGAATACGTGGCCGAGATGGCCTTCGCATTTCGAGCACAAAACTTCCGTGCGAACCATGCCGTGCGTTCCATCACTCTCCTCGTCGATCGCGCTTTCTTTCGCGGGCTGCGAGAAAGACGGCCAGCCGCAGCCGGAATCGAACTTCGCATCCGACTCGAACAGCGTCTGTCCGCACCCCGCGCAGGTATAAGTGCCGGACTCGAAGGAGTGATCGTATTCACCGCTGAACGGCCGCTCGGTCGCCTTCTCCCGCAGCACCGCGTACTGCATCGGCG
>JAPLPA010000282.1:2845-4066 GCA_026400415.1 Afipia sp.
ACTCGGATTTTTCAATCTTGCCGGAGCTGGCTTTGGCTTTTGCGTCGGACATGATGGCTCCTTTCGAAAATAGTTTCCCGATGACAGAACGTCAGAAGCGGCGACCGGATGGCCGCCGCTTGTCAGGCGCTGAAAGTCGCCAGCAGAAAGTGTTTAGTTGCTTGCCTTAACGTCGCGTACCAGCGCCGGCTTTTCGCGATAGTTCTCGGCAAATACTTTCTTCAGATTTGCGACCTTTGGCAGATCGTTGAACACAATATAGGGCTGGTTCGGGTGCAGCGTCAGGTAGTCCTGATGATAATCCTCAGCTGCATAGAAACCCTGCATCGGCTCGAGCGTGGTCGCAATCGACTTCGGATAGACCTTCGCGGCGTTGAGTTGCGCAATGTAATCCTCGACGGCTTTTCGCTCGGTGGTGTCCGACGTAATGACGGTTGAGCTGCGTCGGATCGTGCACCACCGAGAAATAAATCTGCAGCAGCTTGCCGAAGCTGATCTTCTTCGGATCGTAGGTGATCTCGACTGCTTCGGCATGGCCTGTCGTGCCGCGTCCGACTGTGTCGTAATTCGCGGTGCGTGCGAGTCCACCGGAATATCCGGAAACGGCCTGAGTCACGCCAACCGTATGTTGGTAGACGCCCTGCACACCCCAGAAACAGCCGCCCGCAAGAACAAGCTTCTTCATGCCGTCGCTTGCAGCGACATCGTTCAAGGGCGGCGGGATGATAAAGGCTTCTTCAGCTGCGCGCGAAGGGGCTGCGACGAACCATGACAACGCAAGCACGCCGGCGGCGATAAGAGCGATAGCGGTTTTGCTGAAATTGGAGTTCTGCATGATGACCTCTGCGATGGCGCGCGATTCGCTGTTGCCTCTAGATACGCAGTTAAGACACCTGCGTTACGGCAAAATTCCACGAGCAGTCCTCATGAAGTTTATGCCTATTGCGCCAGACGGTGGATAAGTCGTGCGGCTTTTAGGTACGCCGAAACATCGAGATTGACTTTAGTACCGACAAAAGAACAAATAGGGAACATCAGGAATCAACAAAAAGCAGGAGAGCCATCATGTTCGAACGTGCAAGCCAGGACGATCTCGACCGCTATGACCGTGCGGTCGACAGTGCGATTGCCACCTGCGGCGGCGATCTGCGCGGCACGCTAAAGGCGCTCATCATCGCCAATGAATTTCTGGAAGAAGAATTGCGCCGTCTCGTCGACGAC
>JAPLPA010000350.1 GCA_026400415.1 Afipia sp.
TCAAATTGTACCGTAGTGGATACCGAGGGAGCCGAGCCATCTGCGGTATGCCTGTCCGAGTCTGTCGGTGCGGTGATGCAGCTCCATGCGCAGATCGATGGGAATGCGTTCGGGCCTCTGGGTCTCGACGATGAGACGGTCTTGCTCGAACACCATATCCTGCCGGCGCAGGATATCCTGCTCGGTCAGTTCGGGAGAGAAGTTGATCGCCACCGCAAGACGGATGATGCAGCTGACTTCGTCCACCGGCTGCGCCGTCAGGAACGTGCAGAAGCGATCGCCGGGATTGCTCTTGTGCTTCGAGGCCGGATCCTTGATCTGCACCCGTTTGGAGAAATACGCTACCAGCGGCCGGAAGCAGCGATAGATATACCCCGCCTCCACCGGCACCTGACGGTGATCGCCATAGGGCTGGAACACCACGATCTCGCTGGTACGAAGGCCGAGGCCAGGATCGTCGAACACTTCATAGGTCTCGATGCGATCGGGATTATCCTGAACGCCGTTGAGGCCGGCATGCACGAACGGAAAATGCGTCGCGTCGATGAAGTTCTCGACCGAACGAAAGCCGTTGGCGTTGAAAAAATACGGGCCAGCGTGGAAGACGCGAAACTCTTTATTGTCCCATTCGGGGAATACCGGCACATCGTGCTGCGGATTGCCCAGCGTCGCCCAAATCAGGCCAAAACGCTCGACTGCCTTGTGCGGAAATGCGCGCGCCTTAGCTGGCGGCGTCTCGTCGGGCGCCGAGGGGATCAGTACGCATTTTGCCGTGCCGTCGTAACGCCAACCGTGATAAGGACAAACAACCGTGTCCTTCTCGATCCAGCCCTTCGACAGCCGGGCTCCGCGATGAATGCAAAGGTCTTCCCACACATGCACTGTACCGGCACTGTCGCGCCATAACACGAGGTCGCGGCCAAGAAGGCGAACCGGCACCAGCTTGCCCGCCTCGACTTCCTTCGAAAATCCGACCGCGTGCCAGTCGTCGATCAGCGCCGCGTCCTTGCACGAAAAATGGTCCGCTAATGGCACCGACTGCAGAGCCTCAGACCCTAGCTGAACTGTCATTTCACGCTCCTCAATCTCCTACTCTTTAATTTATCATGTTACATTTCAGAGACCTTTGCAAGCAGCTGCCGACGGAAATTCAGCACAATCATGGCAAGAAAAGCTTGGCGTGCATCCATTTGGACGAGAATAATATCTGTTTCACTTAATTCTTCATTTCATCGAACCGCCTCTTGCCTTAAACAGGCGTGGATTCGATTGAAGGGATCCAGATGCCGAAAAAGCTTGTTCGCTCAAACCTAAGCGGGGACGCATACACGTTTCTGCGCGACCTGTTCATAAACGGTAACAGGTATAATCCGGGCGAAAAGATCAGCGTCGAAGAACTAAGCAGAGAACTCGGCGTGAGCCGGACTCCATTATGGAGCGCCATAGACCGGCTGGAGGCAGAAGGTATCGTTGAGATTGCGCCCCGCCTTGGCGTCTATCTCATCGACTACGACCCCGAACGAGTCCTCGATATCTATCTCGCCCGCGAAGCACTCGAAGGAATGGCTGCACGTCTCGCGGCGGAAAAAATCACTGATCGTCAAATTGCGATGCTACGCACCAATATCAACCAGCAACATTCCTGTTTGGAGCAAAACGAAATTGACGGATACTATTCCGCAGCTGTCAATTTTCATGAGCAACTTGTTCATGCCGCGCAAAGCCTGACCCTTGAGCGTCTTTTCGCATCCATATTTGCACAAATCAAAGCGATGCGGGCGCAAAGGAAAAGTTCGTTTCCAATGCATCTCCCGAAATCTTGCGATGATCATGAAAAGCTACTGACGGCGATCGAACAAAAAGATCCCGATCTCGCTGAGCAAGTCGCTAGAGCGCATATCCGCGATCTGACATCGGAAGTGCGGCGACAAATGGCCCATCAACCGATTACGCAAAACAGAAAAGTAAGCCAAGCCAGTACGTGACCTTACCCAATCGGAAGTAAAATAAATTTTATCTTCCCGCGAGGCTGCCTAACAACCCGCAAAAAAGCTTTTCTGTTTTTGCTTTCGTAGACAAAGATGTCACTCGGATCAACTATCGATATTCGAGATCCTCTCGAATACCCAACCTGTTTATTCGATTCGCTCAACACGACATCCCCAAGGGTAACTTCAATTTCAAAATACTCACAGTTTTTCAGCGCTAGTTTCCAACTTGAGCCTGGCTATAGTGATAACCCAAATACTGTTTTACTTTCATTCTCCTCCATTACATAGAGAGGACGCATGGGAAATGAAAAACGAACTATTGAAATGAATTTCCTGAGCATTTGATCAGTCCTCGCACAACACCTTAATTATGCAGGAGTTAATTATTCAAATCAACATCAAGTCGCGGCACGTTGGGGGAGCTTCCTCGAACACGCGATCCAACTTGAAGATACACGTCTAAAATTTCTCGCGCGGAGTCGATACGGACTAACATGCCACTCTAATTCTCTACCTTTTCAATTTGTGACGATGGGCTCGGTAATAAACAGAAACCTATACATCCAGACACAAGTAGAATCGTTAGCGATGAGAAAATCCACTCGATCGCATTCGCTCCAGCTAAAATCGCAAAATCACCCACAGTTGCAACGATCGATTGCACGACCGCTACTCCAATAAAGGTCGACATATTCAGCAAGGACAGCGCACGTCCTATCACGGCGGGTTCATAAGACGACCTGACATCCGCATATTGAAGAATTGTAAAACCAGAAATAACTCCAATCAGCGTTATGACAATTACACTCATCCCCAGGGATTCTGTGTATGCGAACCCAAGCCATAGTGTCGCAATTGCCATTGCGACTGCGCTTGCAACAATAAGCAAGCGGCGATTTCGACCGCCGGGATCGACAAATCCGAAGAAAAACGGACTAATTATCATCGAGATGGAAAGTACAAAAACGACGTTGCTGCTTTGAACCAATGAGAGTGAGTGCCGCTCCGAAAGAAACGGAACAATCCATAGACCTCGAAAAGTTAGGACCGAAGCATAGCAAACACTTCCAAGCAGCAAAATTCCAGCAGTGCCACGCCTTTTGAGAAGTACTCCGACCAAACAAACCGATTGGAATACCGATTCAGCCGGGACGCCGGGAGATGAACGGTCATCGACAAGGGCGAAACAAGCGGCCGTAGCAAAGACTCCTGCGAATGACAGTATGACGAAGGCACCGCGCCACGACCAAGCTTCTGCAACCAACGCGAGCGGCGTCGCCGTTATCAGCATACCAATTCCGCCTAACCCAAGAACAAGGCCTGAAAGCGCAGCAAAGCGTTCTGGTGCGAAGTGTTTTGATATGAAAACCAGGCAACCGAGAAACGCAGGCGCGCAGCCGATTCCTATCAAGATTTGTCCTATTAAAAGAACCAGAAAGCTCGTTGCAAAATACGACAACGCGGTTCCAAGCACTGCGAACACAAA
>JAPLPA010000474.1:0-559 GCA_026400415.1 Afipia sp.
CAATTCCTTTGAAGACTTCATTAAGTATCAGAGCGCGGAACTCGCTGAACGTTTCGAGCGCGACAGCGGCACGCTCGGCGCGCTCATCAAAGGAAACGTGGCCGAATTCGACCGCACAGTAAAAACCTATGGCGGCGAGATTATCGAGCGCATGGGCCAGCACACCCTGGGTCTTTCGGACAATCTGAAAACTTATCTCGACACATTCGACGACCGCGTCACCAGCTATGGCGAAGCCATTCACGACAAGCTCGACCAGCGCCTGAACGATTTCCAGGCGGCAGTTGATAGCCGCGGCGAAAGCCTCGACACCACGTTGGCCGGCAAGGCTGCCGCGCTGTCGGACGCCATTGAGACCCGTAGCGTCCAACTCAACAGCACCATGACCGCGCGTTTCCAGGAAATGCATGACGGCCTCGAAATTCGTTTTGGCGCAGTCAGCGCTGATATTGCCGGACGTGTTGGCCAGTTCGAAAACCTGCTCGACACCCGTGTTGATGCGGCGGCTGCACGCGTCACCGCAAGCGGCCAGAATGCCGCAGATATTCTTGTTTCACGT
>JAPLPA010000474.1:623-1764 GCA_026400415.1 Afipia sp.
GCCGGGCAGTCGCTCACAAAATCAAGTTCGCATTTGCGTACAATTGCCAACGACCTCTCGAAGAGCATCACGACAGCGATCGACATGCTCGGTGGAGGTCTGAACGGCAGGGTCGATGCCATCACAGAAGGTCTGCACAATCAGACCGAACGTTTGACGCAGATGATCGACAGCAATCGCGGAACGCTGGTAGAGGCCATTGGTGCTAAATCAGCGGAAATCTCCAACGTCATCAGCAGCGCGACCGAATCCGCCCTGAAGACCATCGAAGGTCACGGCGGCGCGTTCACCGTCGCGATGATGAACAACTCCTCCGATCTAGCGCGCCAGATCAACACCGCGAGCGATGTCGCCATCGGTGCGGTCAACAAATCGCTCAAGGACATCGAGGAAAGCTCGAAGGCGGCCATCGACCAGTCGCGTCAAGTCGCGACCACGACCGTCAACGAATTGCAGGAAACCAGCAAGATCCTGCGCACCGATACGCTGGCGCTATTCGAGCAACTGCGCGAAGGCAACATCCTGTTGCAGGAAGTGCTGACCGGCGCGCACGACAACCTAAACAACCTGGAACGTACCCTTGTAACCCGCGTCGCCGACTTCGCTACGACGATGAACGATCTCAATACCCGCAACGGGTCCAATACAACCGCGCTCGAAGAACAGCTCGGCCTATTCAACAGCCGCACACCGAGCGCGCTCGCCAATCTTGGATCCCTCGCCATTCAGTTCGATAGCCACGGCCGCGCGCTTGCTGAAGCTGCTGAACTCATCGAGATCAGCAACTCAAGAACCAGTCAATCGGTCATAGACCTAAATGCGCAATTTGAATCGCTGATCAATACTTTTGATACCCGTGCGCTTGACATGGATGAGCAGCTAAATCGTTTTACAACGTTGCTCGATCAGTCGCTAGATGCAGCCGAAATGCGCGCTCATGAAATCACGCAAGCGGTGGCTGAGGGCGCCGGAGACGTATCCGCCGCTGTCAGTCATCAGCTTCAAGGCGTGCGTCTTGCGGTTGAGGACGAACGCCGTCAGACGGTCGAAGCGATGTCCGAGATCTACCATCAGGGCACCCGCGAAGCCGACATGATGTTCCGTCAGTCTGCTGACAAGTTCGCATCGATCGTTCACAGCA
>JAPLPA010000511.1 GCA_026400415.1 Afipia sp.
CAGTGTGGTCGATCACCTTTTGCACAGGACTTGGCGAGTGTGCGCAGGGTTTTGATCATAGTTTGTATTTGGGCCGCCTTGTCTTCGAGTTCGGCGACATGGGTAAGTGCTACTTTGCGTACATCGGCGGTCGCGCGCTTGTGGTCGCTCCAAAGACGAAGCAGATCACGGATACGGTCTATTGAGAATCCAAGTTCGCGCGCGCGGCGTACGAAGGCGAGACGGTGAATATCGGCTCGTGCGTACTCGCGGTAACCGCTGGCTTGCCGATCAACGGCTGGAACAAGTCCGATCGATTCATAATGGCGTATCATTTTCGCGGAAACGCCTGCGGCTTTAGCGGCCTGTCCAATATTCATTTGAAATACCTCGCGAGCAAAAAACGTATTGACCTTACCATGATGGGAAGGTTCAGGGTGCGCTTCAAGAGATTAATTCGGTTAGGAGGACGCAAATGAGCCAAAATCCATCTCGCGGCTGCTGCGGCGGCAAAACGGCGGTTCATGCAGAGGCCCAACAACCAGAGGCAAAGGCCAAGGCATGCTGCGGTGGTAAAAACCGCGACGCCCATGCTGTGCAGGCCGTAGCAGCAGCGTCCTCAGAGGGGTCTGTGAAAGACCCAGTATGCGGCATGAGCGTCGTTCCCCATACCACCAAGCATCAGGCCATTCATGCAGGGCGCCACTATTACTTTTGCTCAGAGGGATGCCGCGAGAAATTCGTCGTGAATCCGGTGAAATATTCAGTCGGACCGGGGAACTGTCCGATATGCGGGATGGCGCTCGAACCGTTAGTCGTCGGCGCTACAATCGGACCAAACCACGAGCTCGTCGATATGAAGCGACGATTCTGGATCGGTCTTGTTTTGACATTGCCAGTCTTTGCATTGGAAATGGGTGGGCATATTTTCGGTCTCAGCCATCTGATCGGCTCGGCAGCTTCGAACGTGATTCAGCTCTTCCTCGCCACGCCGGTCGTTTGGTGGGCCGGATGGCCCTTTTTTGCGCGCGCATGGCAGTCCTTGCGGACGCGCAACCTGAACATGTTCACGCTTATCGCAATGGGGACAGGCGTTGCATGGAGTTACAGCTTAATAGCAACGATTACACCTGACATCTTCCCTCCCGCTTTCCGCGGACTTGACGGCGCAGTAGCGGTTTATTTCGAAGCCGCGGCGGTGATCACCGTGCTCGTATTGCTCGGACAGGTGCTGGAGCTTCGCGCTCGCGAATCAACTGGCGGCGCAATCCGGGCACTCCTTGATCTCGCGCCCAAGACTGCCCGCCGCGTAACCGAGACCGGCGAAGAAGAAGTTAATTTAGACAGCGTTCGCGTTGGCGACACTTTACGTGTCAGGCCCGGCGAAAAAATTCCGGTCGATGCGCAAGTCGTAGAAGGTCGCAGCAGCGTTGATGAATCGATGGTGACGGGTGAATCCATGCCCGTTACGAAAACTGTCAACGCCGGAGACAAAATGCATCGGTGCGCCGGAGTAAAAATGCATCAGTGAGGCGAGCAGGCTTGGCTGGCTTCGTCGGGGGCGTTACGGGAGCGCCGCTTGCTCTGTTTGAGCCTGTAGCTGTCGCCGTTCATCTCAAGGATATGGACGTGGTGGGTCAGCCGATCGAGCAAGGCACCAGTCAGACGCTCAGAGGC
>JAPLPA010000317.1 GCA_026400415.1 Afipia sp.
CGTGATCGGCAAGCGCGCGCACGATCATTGCGGCGCCAGTCATCTGGTTCGGGTCGTGGCTTTCGCCGCTTTTGTTATCTGGGCTCATAGTTCGCTCCGGGGCCGCTGTCGGCGCAGATGGTTTAGAGAACTTGGACAATAAAAAAGGGCCCGAGAGTGAGGCCCTTCGCACACCGCCTGATCGTGGGTAGCGCTCAGCTACCCCCGGCGATGTGCCAGGGTACGACGAGAATAAGGACATTTGTAATTTTATTACGCATGGCGCTTAAGAGGTTTCCAAAGGTTGCGCGGTTTATACGGCTAGACCAAGATAAGTCAAGTCCGCGCTCAGGAGCTCAAGCTAGCCAGTTTTACTCCATCCGGCGAGAGCGAAAGTGCATGGGAGAGCCACGCGCGGGCCGCATCAGGCGCGATCCATTCGAACTCCGGCAGCTGATGTCGAAACCACGTGAATTGCCGTTTGGCATAGTGGCGTGTATCGGCGCGGCCGATTTCGATGGCTTCATCCAACCTGATGTCGCCAGCCAGATGACGGATCAATGCAGGAACGCCGTGGGCCTTCATAGCGGGCAACAATGGATTGAGATTGCGGGCCGCCAATGCAGCGACCTCATCCAACGCGCCCATCTCGATCATTCTGGAGAAGCGCCGATCGATCCGTGCGTAAAGGTCGTCTCGATCTGGATCCAGGAACAGCCCGACGGTTTGATCTGCGGGCAGCAACGGCAGCATGCCGTCACGATGCCAATCGGTCAGCGAACGCCCCGTGGCCTCTATCACTTCGAGAGCGCGCGCGATCCGCGATCTGTCGCGGGGCTTGAGTTTTTCTGCGGACGCGAAATCTCGTTTGGCCAGTTCGGCATGAAGCGTTTCAACTCCGTCCTGCTCGAGCCGCGCACGAATACTCTCACGGATCTCTTGCGGGATTGGCGGCACGGCCGACAGACCGCGTGTCAGCGCTTTGAAATAGAGTCCCGATCCGCCGGTGAAGATGGGCAATCGATTATCGGCGTATGCTTTATCCAAGACAGAAGCGGCATCGGCAATCCATGCGCCCGCCGAGCAGTTCATCGCTGCGTCGCTATATCCGTAGAGCAGATGCGGCGCGCGCATCTCGTCATCAGGCGTCGGCCGCGCCGTGATGATGCGCAGATCGCGATACACCTGCATGGAATCGGTATTGATGATGATTCCGCCGGTCGCTTCTGCCAGAGCGAGCGCCAGCGCCGACTTGCCGCTGGCCGTCGGCCCTGCGATAAGCACCGCCTTGATCCCGCCGCTCATATTGCTCACGTCACCCATCCGATCGAACACGCATGTCTCTCGTCGCCACTCTGATCTGCAATCCCGCCGAACCCGAGCTCGACAGCACGGCAATCGACGCCGCGCGATCAGCCCTGCCCTCGCCCGAGAATGCCGAATGGCTGTTCGAGGGCGTTGCCGCCGACATCAGGTTTAACAGCAACGAGGACGCGCGCACAATTTCCAACATCCTTCGCGAAGCTTTAAAAGAGATTCGTGTCGATGTGGTCGTGCAACCTCTCCTCGACCGCCGCAAGAAATTGCTTCTCGCCGACATGGATTCAACCATGATCGGCCAGGAATGCATCGACGAGTTGGCGGATTTCGCCGGCCTCAAATCCCATGTCGCCGCCATCACAGAACGGGCGATGCGTGGCGAAATCGAGTTTGAACCTGCATTGCGCGAGCGTGTTGCGCTTTTGAAGGGGCTGCCGGTTTCCGTTGTCGATGAGGTGCTGAAGAATCGGATTACGCTTACGCCGGGCGCAATTGAACTTGTCCGCACCATGCGCGCGCATGGCGGCTACACATGTCTGGTGTCGGGCGGCTTCACACTGTTCACGAACGCGGTTGCCGCCATGATCGGATTTGAGGAAAACCGCGCCAACGAGTTGATCGTCGATGGCGCCAAACTGACCGGCGAAGTGGTCGAGCCAATTCTGGGGCGCGAAGCGAAACTGAAGACGCTTTTCGATCTGCGCGAAGCGTTCGATTTCGACAATCTTGATACACTCGTGATCGGCGACGGCGCCAACGATCTTGCAATGATCCAGAAAGCGGGGTTGGGCGTAGCCTACCACGCCAAGCCCGCCGTCGCAGAGGCGGCAGCCGCGCGGATCGACCACGGTGACCTCACCGCGCTTCTGTATGCTCAGGGCTACAAGCGGTCCGAGTTTGTAACTGCGTAAATTCGCCTACTTCACCGCCAGTGCGACGAAACGCAATTCACCATTTCCGTTCGAGACCAGCAGTAGAACGGATTTCTTGCCGTCCTTCTTCAGCTGATCGACGCGCTTCTTGACGTCGCCAGCATTCGTCACCGCTTCCTGCGCCACCTCAACGATTACATCGCCCGCGCTGAGACGCTTCTCGGCTGCATCAGAATCGCCGTCAATGCCAGTGACGATAACGCCTTTGACGTTATCCTTGATCTTGTACTTCGTCCGCAAATCCTTGCTGAGACCGGCAAGGTCGAGACCAAGCGCCTTTTGCGTCACAGGCTTCTCGGCTTCCACGGGCGCGGTCGATTTCAACGACGCCTCCACGGCTTTTTCGCCGTCGTCGAGGCGCCCGAGAGTCACCTTCCGGGTTTCTTCCTTGCCCTTGCGGATAACAACAACATCGACGGCCTTGCCGACCGCCGTATCGGCAACCGCACGCGGCAGATCCTTCATTTCCTTGATGTCTTTGCCGTCGAATTTGATAACGACATCGCCGGGCTCGATACCTGCGGGCTTGGCCGGACCCTTTTCGTCGACGCCCGCGATCAGCGCGCCGCGCGGCGGCTTGACGTTCAGGCTTTCGCCGATTTCGTCGGTCACCTGCTGGATGCGCACACCGAGCCAGCCGCGGCGAACTTCCTTGAACTGCCGCAGTTGATCGACCACACCGACAACGGTTTTCGACGGAACGGCAAAGCCGATACCGATTGAGCCTCCCGATGGCGAGATGATTGCGGTATTCACACCGATCACATCACCGTCGAGATTAAAAAGCGGGCCGCCGGAATTGCCGCGATTGATCGCAGCATCGGTCTGAATGTAGTTGTCATATGGACCGGAGTTGATATCGCGATTGCGCGCCGAAACAATGCCCGCAGTCACCGTGCCGCCAAGGCTGAACGGATTGCCGATCGCGATCACCCATTCTCCGAGGCGCAGTCTGTCGGAATCACCAAATTTCACAGCCGTAATTTTCTTTTCAGGCGGCGTAAATTTTAAAACCGCAAGATCGCTCTTCTTGTCGCGGCCGAGAAGTTCAGCTTTGATCTTGGTGCCGTCGTTCAGAATGACGTTGATCTCATCGGCATCGGCGATGACGTGGTTGTTGGTGACCACGACCCCGGAAACGTCAATGATGAAACCTGAACCAAGAGAATTTACCTTTTGGGCCGAGTTACCTTTGGAGTCGCCCCCACCTCGCCTATTCTTGAAAAACTCATCGAAGAATTCACTGAAAGGTGAATCTGGTGGCAACTGCGGATTGGCACCGCGCTTGCTACCCCGTTCCTGACCGCCCTTGTCGTCATTGCTGTTCTTGTCGGCACCGCTGTTGTTCTTCGCTTCGACGTTCTGCGTCGTTGAAATGTTGACGACTGCGTCGATCACCTTTTCCGCAACATCGGCAATACCGTCCGGCCCGCGTGCTTCTGCAGGGGCAGCCATCGCCACAAAACCGATGACCGCAGCGACGGGCAGCAGGCGGCGGGTCAATGCTTGAATCGCGTCGGACATGATCGATAGGTCTCCCGAAAGGCTGGACTTTGGCTATAGAGTGCGCCCGAACCAGATACGTAAGCAAGCGCTGCCTGTTTCCGATCAACGCATGGAATACGGCGAAAACCCGGCACCGCACATAACATCATTGTCAGTCCGGCAAACTATCGCCGCACCAGCCAGATCAAAATCAGACCCGCCACCGCCGAGACCAAACCGATCGCGCGTAGAATATTGTCGGGCGAAGCCATCGCAGTCTGCATTGCCTTGCGCATCCATCCGGGGGATGCCGCAAACAGCAACCCCTCCAGCATCAATAAAATGCCGAGGCCGACAAGGAAGTCGTGAAATCCAACTGACTTAATCAAACAAGATTCCTTGGCGCTTCGAATTCGCAAATCGTCATTTCGGCGCGGCGGCAGCTTTGCCCGATGGATTCGTAAAGTAACGGAAGAATTCCGAATCCGGTTTCAGCAAGAACCGCGTATCATTGTTTTTCAGACTGTTTTCATAAGCTGTCATGGATCGGTAGAACGCAAAGAAATCCGCGTCCTTACCATACGATTCAGCGAAAAGCCGGTTGCGCTCGCCATCGCCTTCGCCGCGTATCTGCTCAGACTTCGAATTTGCCTCGGCGATAATGACTGTCGCTTCGCGATCTGCCTTGGAACGAATTTCCTGCGCTTTCTGCCCGCCCTGCGCACGAAACTCTGCGGCTTCGCGCTGACGCTCAGTCTGCATCCGCTGATAAACAGCCTGACTGTTCGATTCCGGCAAATCCGCACGGCGAATTCGAACGTCGATCACCGAAATTCCATAGTTCGCCGCCTCACGGTCCAGCTGATCGCGAATCTTGGTCATAAGAGCATCGCGATCGTCTCGGACGACCGTAATGAATGTGACCTCACCGAGCACGCGGCGCAGCGATGCATTCAGCAGCGTCGTCAACTGAATGTTGGCGGCCTGAATAGACCCGATGCTTTGATAGAACCGAAGTGCATCCTTGATGCGATAGCGCGCGAATGCATCGACAACGAGACGCTTCTGATCCGAAGCGATCACTTCCTGAGCCGGATTTTCAAGGTCGAGAATCCGCTTGTCGATTGTAATGATCGTGTCGATGAAGGGGGCTTTGAAATTCAAGCCCGGTTCCGTGATCACGCGAATTGGATCGCCGAGACGAACCTGCAGCGCCTGATCGGTCTGGTTGACGGTGAAGATCGAGCTGTAGCCGACGACGATCGCGACCAGCAGCACGAACAACAAAACGATGCCTACGAATCCGTTTCTCATCGGCTTGCTCCGCCCTGCGCAGCCGGCGGAGTCCGGCGTCCCAATTCATTCAGCGGCAGGTATGGCACGACGCCCTGCCCTGATCCGCTGCCTTCCAAAACGAGTTTATCCGCACCGCCGAGAACGCGTTCCATTGTCTCAAGGTAGATGCGCTGGCGTGTGATGTCTGGTGCTTTTTTGTATTGTTCGTAGACCGCGAGGAAGCGAGCGCTCTGACCTTTCGCTTCGGCGACAGCCTGCTGCTTGTAGCCTTCGGCGACCTGAAGGATTTGCGCCGCGCGGCCGTTGGCGTCGGGGACAACACGATTTGCGTATGTCTGTGCTTCGTTTTGCAAACGCTCAAGATCGGCGCGCGCCGCCTGCACGTCACGGAATGAATCGATCACCTGAGACGGCGGATCGACCTTCTGCATCTGCACCTGCTGCACCAGAATACCCGAACCGTAACCATCGAGAATCTTTTGCATCTGATCGAGCACTGCAGCCTCGGTCGTGGTTCTTGCGCCCGTCAGAATAGGCTGAATGTTCGAGCGACCGATAATGTCGCGCATCGCGCTTTCGGCAACAGCTTTCACTGTGCCTTCAGGATTCTGGATGTTGAAAAGGAAGTTACCGACACCATCAGGCTTGATGCGCCACAATACGGTGAAATCCACATCGACGATATTCTCGTCGCCCGTCAGCATCAGGCTTTCTTCGGGAACGTCACGAATAGTCGTCCCGCCACCGCGGCGTGAATCGTCGATGATCCGCATGCCGATGCTGAGAGTCGAGACGCGCAGTGCCTTCGGCAACAGCACGGTCTCGATCGGGTAAGGCAGATGATATTGCAGACCGGGTCCGAGGGTGCGGACATGTTTTCCGAAACGCAGCACAACGCCGAGTTCTTCGGACTGCACACGGAAGAACCCGGACAGTCCCCAGATCACCAATGCCGCGAGGACGACAAGCGCCACGCCCATGCCGCTGAAATTGCCGCCGGGTAGAAACGTCTGCAACTTATCCTGACCCCGCCTCAGAAGATCTTCGAGATCGGGCGGACGCGGCCCCGACGATTGCGGGCCAGAACCCCATGGACCCTTAGGACCGGAACCCCACGGGCCTCCACCTTGATTCTGCCAGGGCATCGTCAGTCTCCTCCGTGCGGGCTCTCGCCTCGCAATAGACGCAGGGCTTTATAGGGGACGGACCGGGTCGTTACAACGCGGGTCCTTGATCATCAAAGAGCTATGGTGCGGGACAAATTTGTCAATGCAAACATCGCCAAATGCAGTTAATGCCGCACTCTGCGACGATAGGTGACATAGGAGTAATCGGCGCTGTCGCCCTCGGCCTTTGTATGCCGTTCGCGCGCCACCTCCTCCCATTCGGCCTTATCGACAGGATCCAGCCGGGTGTCGCCGACGGGTGTTGCATGAACTTCGGTGATCTCTAACCGGTCAGCGATATTCATCCACTGCGAGAAAATTTTTGCACCACCGATCACCATGATCTCAGTGACGTTTCGCCGCAGCGCATCTTCGATGGCAAGTTTGTGCGCGTAATCGAGCGATGTCGCAACCGTGATGCCATCAACCCTGAAGTTGCTGTCGCGCGTCAAAACGATGTTGGTCCGTCCGGGCAATGGCCTGCCGATCGACTCGAAAGTTTTGCGGCCCATGACGACAGGCTTACCGAGCGTCATTTTCTTGAGCCGCTGCAAATCGGATTTGAGGTGCCAAGGCATTTTGTAGGGCACCGCATTGTCGTTGCCGATAACGCCATTATCGGCAACGGCAACCACGAATACGATTTCCGGATTGTTCTTAGAAAAAGCGCCCGCAGTCACACTGCGACCTCGGCCTTGATGTGCGGATGAGGATCGTAATTCTCCAGCGTGAAATCCTCATACTTAAAAGAGAAAATATCTTTCACAGCCGGATTGATCTTCATTGTCGGTAGCGTGCGAGTCGGTCGCGTCAGTTGAAGCCGCGCCTGATCGAGATGGTTGGAATAGAGATGCGCGTCGCCAAGCGAATGCACGAAGTCCCCGGGTTTCAATCCCGTCACCTGCGCCATCATCATGGTCAGCAAGGCATACGACGCAATGTTGAACGGCACACCGAGAAAGACGTCGGCCGAGCGTTGGTAGAGCTGGCAGGACAGCTTGCCGTTGGCGACGTAAAACTGAAACAGACAGTGGCACGGCGGCAGTGCCATCTTGTCGACTTCGGCAGGATTCCATGCGCTCACGATCAAGCGCCGGGAATCTGGATTTTTCCGGATCATCGCGACGACATTAGCGATCTGATCGATAGTGGCGCCGTCTGCAGCAGGCCAAGAGCGCCATTGCGATCCATAAACCGGCCCGAGTTCACCGTTTTCGTCGGCCCACTCATCCCAAATCTTCACGCCATTGTCGTTCAGATATTTGATGTTGGTATCGCCTGCTAAAAACCACAGCAACTCATGAACGATCGATTTCAAATGTAGTTTTTTCGTCGTCAGCATCGGAAAACCCGACGCGAGATTAAACCGCATCTGATGACCGAACACCGACAGCGTTCCGGTGCCGGTGCGGTCTGTTTTTTCCGCGCCGTCGCTCAGAATTCGCTCAAGAAGGTCGTGATACTGGTTCATGGGTTCGATCTTACGGGCGCGGCGGAAGAAGCGGAACTCTCCGGTTTCGACTCAATCTTGTTGAATATAGGTTATCCGCATCAAAATTGCCGATGAAACGCATCGTTTTTCGGCGGCCAAATGAGACCTCACACCCAACCCGCAAACCCCAAAACACCGCCCATCGCCAACATCCAAAACGGATTGAGGCGTGTGGCGATTGCCAGAACTGCGGCGGTCAGCGTAACCGCCGCCGCGACCCACGATCTGTCAGCCGTCAATGTCAGAATTAATCCGCTCGCGCACATCAATCCAATCGACAATGGGACCAGCGCCGTTTGCAAAAGTGCCGGCCACGGCGATTGACTGGAACGGCTCAGCATATTGCTAACGTAGTAGGCGAGGATTGCGGACGGTCCGCACATCGCAAATGTTGCAATCAACGCGCCGATCACACCCGCAACGTGAAAGCCGATCAGCGTCACGATGAGTACGTTTGGGCCGGGAGATAACTGTGCAATCGCAAACATATCGGCGAACTGTGTGTCGGTCATCCAATGGTGCACGTCGACCGCAACACGGTGCATCTCGGGAATTGTCGAATTGGCACCACCAATGGCCAGCAACGACATCAGGCCAAACGTCCATGCCAGCGTATATAGCGTTGATACAGGCGCGTTCATGCGGCGCCCCGCTGACGCATCGTGTAGACGATTGCGATACTCAGTGGGATTGCAATCAACAGCACCCATGTG
The DNA here is from genome assembly GCA_026400415.1 of Afipia sp. Lineage (GTDB taxonomy): Bacteria > Pseudomonadota > Alphaproteobacteria > Rhizobiales > Xanthobacteraceae > Afipia. Next base: position 8,384 of record JAPLPA010000317.1, read on the forward strand.
AGCGGCAACCGCAGCAATCCAATTGCAACAAACACAGCCAGCAGAAGCGCAATCTCGACCGGATCGCGCCGCCTTAACAATGGGACCATCATGCGGAAAATAACCGCTAGGAAGAGACCGATTGCGGCACACGACACGCCCAGCAGGGTTCGTTGCAGGGCGGGTACGTTCCCATAGTGGGCATAGATCGCGGCGAGAATTGTTACGAGAACAATCGGCGGCCCCAGCAAGCCAAGAAAAGCCGCTACCCCTCCTGCAAGACCACGAAACCGCGAACCGAACACCATCGACAGATTGACGATGTTGGGACCGGGCAGGAACTGGCAGAGCGCGTAGATATCGTTGAATTCCTGCGCCGTCATCCAGCGATTTTCCTCGACGAACATGCGCCGGGTCCACGGCAAGGTGCCGCCAAAGCCGGACAACGTGATCTTGAAGAAGGCGAGGAACAACTCAGCGTGGGTCGGAATGGCAGACGCGGGCGGCGGCAGGGTTGAGGGCTTGGACATGGCCGAAATATTTAGACCCAGGCCACGCCTTCGACCAATCGAATTATTGCATCCTTGCCGATTCAACCACCGCGAAACGATATTCGCATCGCCGGCCGCTCACGGCCCTATCCCGGGTTCGATCTCCTTCGCCCCGGCGATATCCGCGGCAGCCGCCGCCTCCTGGCCGAGGAGCCGCAGCAGCGGCGAGCACTCTGATGGATATTCGCGCGATTGACGAAAGCCCCGGCGAAGTTGCGGTCGATCTGGATGGCCTGGTCGATGTCCTGCAGCGAACGCCGGGTTTCGCCGATCGATGCGTAGGCCAATCCTCGCATATTGAACGCCGGCGCATTGTCCGGCTTGACGTTGATCGCCCGATCGAGTTCGCGGATCGCGTGTTCGTATCGCCGCATATCGTAGAGGACCAGCGCGCGATTGAAATATCCAAGAGGACTTCCGGCATCCAACTGGCTCACCCGGTTGAAATCCTCAAGGGCGCGGTCGAAGTCTCGCAACTCCCGCGCGGCCACGCCGCGTTGATAATAAGCCTGCGCATCATTCGGATTGATCCGGACCAACAGATCGTAATCGGCGACGGCGCGCTTGAAGTCTCCGACGCGGGCATGGGCTTGAGCCCTGCGCCAAATCGCGCCGCTATGACGTGGATTGAGACTAATCGCCTGGTTGAAGTCCCGGATCGCCAGCTCCGTGTCACCTTTTTCCAGCAAGGCAACGCCATGGCCGACGAGGGCATCGATCTTTCCCGACTCGATCTTCTTGCCATGCGGGCTGCTCCCGCCGGGAGGAGATAAAACCGACGTCTCGGCTTTGGTGTCGTGCAGCCGGGTCCGCACGCTGTGAGGCTGCAAAGCATCGGAAACGACGATGTCCGGCTTAGGCGTCTGCGGAAATGCGGGCGACATCAGACCCAGTACGGCAGCGCCAACCGCGGCAGCCAAAAGTTCGGTTCGCTTCGAACACGGCAAGGTTGCCCGCCAGCCAGGCATTTTCGCCACCCTTCTAAAACCCGTCGCTCTCCCTGTTCCATTCCCGCCGCAGTCCGGAAGTTAACGATCAATGGTCCCGGAGCTCTGGACAAATCAAGCGCCGGAGGCCCGAACCGTTAACCAAAGCTTCAGACGTGGTTAATGCCGGACAGCGAGAAAGCCCCTTCAATCCTCGCCCGTCAGTCCCTATATTGGGCGTGCCGGCGCAAGCCGGATATGGCGATAAAATCGACGAGGGTGTAAAGGACGTGCTTTTGCCCGGAATGGGTCCGACGTTATTGGGCCAAAAACATACTTGCAAACGACAACTATGCTCCGGTTGCTCAGGCCGCGTAAGCGGTTTGAAAAACCAAGCCTTAAAGTCCTGACGGGTTAAGCTCCGGCAGGCGGGGTCCGGAGGCACCTGGCAACAGAAGCCTCCACCTTCTCTCGTGCCGCGACGAATCCCGCCTATATTGTGAACGTCCCGGCAAAATGACCGGGCGCAGGTGCCATTTGGTGGCCGGCGCGTTAGCATCCGTCAACACATACGAGTCGCCATGCCCGTCGATCACATCCGCTACGCTATTC
>JAPLPA010000065.1 GCA_026400415.1 Afipia sp.
CACGGAAATCTGACGGACTCGGAATCGAAGGGCGAAAACGTGGCGGGCGGCGAACCGCGACCGTTACCCGTCCGGTCATCAAAACACGACTCCAGACGTGACAAGTGTTGTGGCTGCGTTCACAAAGCGCGTGGCAAAATCAAAACACGCAACGCACCTGCCCTGACTGAAGTTGTTCCGATGTTCAAAGCGGTTTGCAAATCGAAACGCGCAGCACTTTCCGCTTCGCTCCTTGTCGCGCTCCTGCTTTGCGTCCATGCGAACGCAGCATCCGCCATCACGGCGATCAGGTTTTCCCTGGACCGAGCCATCGATGGTGCAGCCGCACCATTCGTTCTCGCCGCCAGCAAGGGTTTCTTTCGCGCCGAGAATCTCAACGTCACGATGGACGCGGCGACCGGATCGCAGGATGCGATCAAGCGCGTCACATCCGGCGAAGTGGATATTGCACTCGCCGACATCAACGCATTGATCCGTTATCGTGACAGCGAGAATGCAGTGCCGGCGAAAGCCGTTTTCGTTCTCTATGACAAAGCGCCCTACGCTATGATCGCGCGCAAGAGCCGCGGAATTGTCACCATGTCCGACATTGCGGGCAAGACGGTCGGGCTTGTCGAAGGCGATCTTGCGATGCGGCTGTGGCCTGCGGTTGCTAATCTCAACGGCATCAAATCGGACAGAGTGAAAATCGAAAAACTCAACGCCGCAGTTCGCGAGCCTATGCTGTCCGCAGGGCAAGTCGATGCCGTCAGCGGCTTTTCGTTTTTATCGGCGATCAACTTGCGCAACCGGGGCGTGCCAGCAAACGATCTCGTCGTGCTCCGCTTCGCCGATTTCGGCGCGCAAGTTTACGGCCATGCGCTGATCGTCAATCCGAAATTCGCAAACGACCATCCCGACGCGGTGAAAGCATTCATTCGCGCCACGGTTGCGGGTGTGCGGCTGACGCTGAAAGACCCCTCGAAGGCGATCGACGATGTGATGGCGAAGATGGACGGCGCATCGCGTGACGTCGAGCTTGACCGGCTGCGCACCTCCATCGCCGACAACATCATAACCGACGAGACGAAGACGAACGGTCTCGGCGGAATTGAACCCAAGCGTTTCGAGACGGCGCTCAATCAGATCGTCGACGATTTCGAATTCCGCAAACGGCCTTCGCTCGCTGATATTTTCGACGAGAGCTTTTTGCCGGCGGCGGGTTCGCGGAAGATTAATTGACGGATTTCACAAAATAAGCGCGGACTTAAAGTCGGATTGAAAGCGAAGAACGGCAATCACTCGATAGCGCAACGCGGTTGAGTTGCTTCCAAGCGGCTATAGTGACCTGCCCTTCCGGGCCTCGAAATCATCGGTGTAACGAAATACTTCGCGCCCGCTTTAAGAGAATGAGAAATTGTGAAAACGCAGGTCTGGCCTGAAACGACGACTTTCCACGATGTGATGTTATTTGGAAAACTATCGGTCCTGGACAGCACATTGGGGCCGACCACTTTCCAGCCTTGACCAAGCGTTGATCCGATCTTCCAGCCCCATTGCAACTGACCAGCCGAAGCACGGTGTTGTTCGGCTACCTGTTTGTTATCGCTCAGGGTGAGCGTCATAGCCTTGGCAAGCACAATCCCGTTCAATGGCTCGGGTTCAATTCGGTCAAATGAATCAACCCACGACAAATGAATTTTAGTGGCACCTGCAGTCTGCGCCAACGATCTGTCAGCGCCCAACATCAGACAACCTGAAAAAAGAAGAGCAACCGAGATTTTCAATCTGCGTGCCATAAAATACCCGCCACTTGTATCGATGGAATTGCTGTGCCGCGACCGAGTGCCCGCAAGATCAACTGATCTATTTCGGCGGCTCGGCCAGCGTTAACGTGCCGGGACCTTCACCGACAATCAGCAGAACCGCGTCAGTATCCTTCGCGCCGTCCCAGTGAACCTGTTTGGCGTAATGCGTGACGAACGAACCGGCCGGGACGGGTACGCTGCCTTTGTCTGGATCAAAAACCGGGCCGCTGCCAACCCACCACGTTCCTGAGATCACGGTGATGAAGCGGTCATTGGGATGGGAATGCGGTTTGCTGAAATGATTGCCCGCCGTCCATTTGTTCAGCACGCCATAGAGGCCCGGCTTTGTGGGGTCCCCGAACAGTACCGCCTGTTGCGCACCGGCAGCGTTGACTGGACTCCATTTGATCTGATCGGGCAGTTGAATGACCACAGCCTTCGGATCGATTTCAACGGCATGAGATAAAGTTGGTGTGAGCGCTGCCACGAGTATCGACGCTCCAAACAATTTTACGAACGCATTCATTATCGTCGCCTCCCTGGTGGTTCATTTATTTATTGTTCTTGGAGAAAAGCGTAGGTGTTTTCGCCCTGAGATGAAAGCCACCTGGCACCCTCTTTACCAACGCTTTACCGCCAGATGACACCGTGCGAAAGCGGCGAAATCGAGCTTGAAATCAGGCATTTAGGTACCCCAATCCATGGCAAATCAGCGTGCGCTTGCGCGGCTGACAAAATCGATGCCAGATATTTTTCCAGTGGCCGTCCGGACGCGTGCGTTGAGTTCTGCGTTCGTGCCGCCGATGCCACGGCTCGCAATCGATTCCTACTGGCGCGCGCATCCACTCCGTGCCGCTCGTCTGGCCCGCAAGCTTGCAACGATAGGCGGAGCACCCGACGGCTGGACCTGGCAAATCAGCGACAAACGAAAAAACGGGTTGCCCGCGACGTTCCGCATTCCGCCTGCACCCTATCGTGAAAAAACGCATGCACGCGGGCCGGGCTTCTGCTGCGTGTGCGGACAACCCGTCTATCGCTTCGGCTGGCATGCCGATCTGTGGGACGCCGGCCGCAACAAGAACGCGAACTGGCACAGCGCCTGCGTGGTGGCGTGGCAATTCTGGAACGCGCCGAGCGGTCAGGCAAAATTGTTGCGGCGCGTGCAAGGCAGACGCTGCGTGTCGACCGGCAAGCGACTTTGGAAAGACGCCGAGGTCGATCACCGCGTCCCGCTGTTTCGCGTGTGGAGCGATTTTCGCAATGCCCCGTGGCCGGCTCTTCTGGCGTATTGGGGATTGCCGAACCTTCAGGTGATCAATCGCGAAAGCCACGCGGCCAAATGCGCGACTGAAGCGCGAGACAGACAGACCGCACGAATGTCCGAACTCATCGGCTAGATCGCGAATACGTCAGCGAGATCCTTCGCACAACACCAAGGCGGCACCGGCAGCGGTGGCCGTGGCAAGAATCTGCACGTCCGCTGGCTCGGACGGATTGCGCGCAACCGCTTCGGCTTCATGCTGAAGCCTCGCCATGCAACCGCAACTCGGCAGACCTGTTGAGGGCATGCACGCATCGTGACGCATGCAGGCTGCATCCAACGCATCGACGGGCGCACCTTTGCGATTGCCGGGGCCGCAGTAATTTCCATGTATCAACAGCGGACCTTTATCGGGGAGCCCGCGTTCGCTGGCAGTCGGCTGTTTCGCGTGAGGTTCTTGTTGTTGCGCCTGAGACGCGCCGGACATCAGAGCCGTTATGGCAAAACAAACGCAAAGCAACAGCGCCGCATTCCGGCGTCTCCGCCGAAAGTTAGTGAAAGACATCATATTTTGACCAATTCGATAAAATGAGAAATTCAAGGAATGACAATGCGCGGGGCACGGATCGGTTCCCCGTCCCGGCATAAGGGCTGACGCGATCCAGTTACGTCACCCGTTGCAACGATCGATGCTGGCGCGCATTGTTTTCCGAACCGAACAGGGGATGCAGATGCCAGATCCGAAAAAACCGCAAGAGAAAGAGGAGCAAGACAAGGTTCTGGACGCGCCATGGGATCATCCGGATCAAGAGCCCGAGAAGCATCCCGATCTCGAGAAGCTGAGAGAGTCCGAGGAATAGAACCGCGCAAAGAAAACCCGCGCCGCACGAGGCGGACGCGGGCTAGACGGCGTTCGGTGCCGCTTAACTCAAAATCCGCGATCGCGTCCTCAGTAGCCTGAGCCGCCGGAGTAACCCGAGTAGCCCGAGCGATATTGCGGATGATACGAATAATAGCTGCGATAGGTGGGATGGTATGTCGGCGCCGAACCGTAGCTCGGCGATGGATCGTTGTTGCCGCCGTAAGTCTGCGACGTCGCATAGCCGCTGTTGTAGCTGCTATAGCCGCCACCGTAGCTGCTTGAATTGCCGTAGCTCGATCCGCCGTAATACTGCGCCTGCGCTGCTGTCGCAAAAGCGACAAGACCGGCGGCCAAAATCCACTTGGTCATGATAACCTCCAAAGTTGAAACGATACCCGATGCGTCCTTTTACAGGTTGGTAGAAGG
>JAPLPA010000359.1:0-27778 GCA_026400415.1 Afipia sp.
CCGCCGCAGCCGGCGAACTGCATGTGCGCAACGAGCACGCCAACGTGCAATACCGCATCAACGGCATTGCAGTACCGGACGGCGTCGGCGGCTTCGGCCAGTTTCTCGACACCGGAATTGTCGGCAGCATGTCGTTACTGACCGGCGCGTTGCCCGCGCAATACGGCCTGCGAACCGCCGGGGTCGTCGACATCACGACGCGAACCGATGCCTTCAACAACAGTGGCAGCGTCGGTGTCTATGGCGGCAGTCACGGCACCATCACGCCGAGCTTCGAATATGGCGGCACCGCCGGAAACACGCAGTATTTTGTCTCGGGCCGTTATTTCGGCAGCAACATAGGAATTGAAAATCCGACCTCAAACCGGAGGGCGATCCACGATCACACCGGTCAGGGCAAGGGCTTCGCTTACGTGTCGACCAGGCTGGACGATTTTTCGCGCATCGTGTTCATCGGCGGCACATCGACCGGCGCTTATCAGATCCCGAACAATCCCGGACAGGCGGGACTCAACGGCAACGGCAATCCTTTCGTCCCCTATGCTTTCAATTCCGCAAATCTCAACGAACGCCAGATCGAGAACAACCAGTTCGGCGTGCTGGCCTATCAGAGATCGATCAACGGTTTCGACATGCAGATATCCGCCTTTACCCGATACAGCACGCTGCATTTCATGCCGGACCCGGTCGGCGATCTTGCATTCAATGGCGTGGCATCAGACGTCTATCGCCGCAGCCAGACGACGGGAATCGCGTCCGACAATGCCTATCGCTGGTCGGATGCACATACATTGCGTTTCGGTTTTCAGGTCAGCGGTGAAAAGTCGCTGGTCAGCAATACGTCGACCGCCATTCTGGTCGATGGCGCCGGGGATTCGCTCGCGCCACTGCAAACCACGACGTTCAACGATTCCAGTTCCAAACTCGGCTTTCTGCTCAGCAGCTACGCATCCGATGAATGGAAAATCACAAGACAGCTGACACTGACCACCGGACTACGTTTCGACCAGATGTATTCCTACACCAACGACAATCAACTCAGCCCGCGTGTCAGTCTTGTCTATAAGCCTTCCGAGGATACGACCTTCCACGCCGGTTATGCGCGCAACTTCACGCCGGCACCGCAAGTTCTCGCCGCGCCGACGAATACCGCGCTTACAATAGGAACGACGCAGGAGCCGGCTGCGCCACCGCCCTACGGACAAGTCCAGCCTGAAAGATCGACCGTCCATGACATCGGCGTCACGCAGAAAGTGTTCCCCGGCCTCGAACTCGGCGTCGATGCTTACTATAAGCGGGCCCGGAATCTTCTGGACGACGGACAGTTCGGCGCAGCCTACGTATTGACGGCGTTCAACTACGATCGCGCAACGAACATGGGTATCGAATTCAAAGGCAACTACGTGAACGGCAATTTCCGCGCTTACGCAAATCTCGCCATTGCTAAGCAGAAAGCCACCACCGTCGTCTCGAACCAGTTTCTGTTCGATCCCGCCGACCTCGCCTATATCCAGTCGCACTATATCTTTACCGATCACGCCCAGCTTTACTCAGGCTCTGCCGGCGCATCATATCTGTGGGATGGCACGCGATTTTCAGCCAACATGATTTTCGGCAGCGGCCTGCGCGCCGACGCCGTAAATCCCGACGGCACGACTATACCCAATGGGGCGCACCTACCGTTCTACACGCAGGTCAATCTCGGCGCGTCGCGTGAATTCTTTACGCCGGGATCGACCAAGCCGCTAACCGTGCGCTTCGATGTCGTCAATCTGTTCGACAATATTTATCAGATCAGGGACGGATCAGGCATCGGCGTGTTCGCGCCTCAATACGGGCCGCGACGCGGATTCTTCGTCGGGCTGTCGCAAAAATTGTAAATACGAGATCAGGTAACCGCGATCCAATCGGGTCGGATCGTGCCGCTGATATTGTCGGACGCGCCGCTTGCAAGCTCGCACACCAGCAATCGCGCCGGATCGACCGGACCCGGCATCGTCACAGTGCCTTTCGGTATCTGCTTGAAACCGACGCGGCTATAATAGGATTCGTCGCCGACGAGCACGATTATCCGGTGGCCCTTTGCCTTCGCGTCTTTCAAAGCGCGCTCGATCAACGCGCGTCCAACGCCTCGGCTACGAAAGGGCGGTTCGACGGTCAAAGGACCGAGCAACAGCGCACGCTTGTCGCCAATGCAGATCGGCAACAACCGCACCGAGCCCACCAGTAGCGTCCCAATGCGGGCGGTAAACGACAAATCGAGAATGTGATCGACCTGTTCACGCAGCCGATAGGCGCTGAGAACGTAGCGACCCGGCCCGAACGTGCGTTCATGCAGGCGTTCGATCGCCTGCGCGTCGCCAGCGTTCTCGGTCAATATTGTGAGCGAAAGATCGGTCATTCTGGTGCGCGAGTTAGCATTTGGCGCGCTCGCGGTCCATCGGCACAGCCAAGCTTTATCCGACCGCTGCTAGAATTTGCCGATAGCCGGTTGCGACAGATAAGCCAGCAATTTGATCTCGCGCCGTCCGCGCGTCACTGTGTCCAGCACCAAACCGGACGATACCGAGAGAACGGCAAGAATCATCAGTCCCATCGACAGGACTGCGGTGGGAAGGCGCGGCACAAGGCCGAGTTCGAGATAGGTCAGCACCACGGGGATGGCGAGGCCGACCGACACCAGCATCAGGCATGCGCCGATGATGCTGAAGAACCGCAGCGGCTTTTCGGAGCGATAGAGTTTCAGGATGGTGTTGAGAATCCGGAAGCCATCGCGCCATGTATTCAGCTTGCTGAACGAGCCTTCGGGGCGCGCATAATATGGCGTTTCGATTTCGGCCACAGGTAATGCCAGTTCAAGCGCGTGGACCGTCAATTCGGTTTCAATCTCGAAACCGTCCGACAACACCGGAAATGATTTCACGAAGCGGCGCGAGAACACGCGGTAGCCCGACAGAATGTCCGTAAAGGCCTGACCGAACACCGCGGCGAGAAAACTCGTCAGCATCCAGTTTCCGGTGCGATGGCCGGGACGATAAGCTGCCTGCTCCTGATCGACGCGGAAGCCCACCACCATGTCGAGATGATCGCTCATCAATCTGTCGATCATCTTGCGGGCGCTCGGCGCGTCGTAGGTCGCATCGCCATCGACCAGCACGTACACATCGGCGTCGATGTCGGCGAACATTCGTCGCACCACATGACCCTTGCCTTGACGGCGCTCGGAGCGCACCTGCGCACCCGCATCGCGCGCCACCGCAACGGTGCCGTCGGATGAGTTGTTGTCATAGACATAGATTTGCGCATAGGGAAGCGCGGCACGAAAATCCGCGACGACTTTGCCGACGGCCGCGGCCTCGTTGTAACAAGGCACCAACACAGCGACGCGTGGCTGCGCAGGCTGCGATTCCGTGCGTTCCGATTCGACGAAACGATTGAGAGCGTCAGCAAAGCCGGCCAGATCGCCATGCATGCCGCCCGGACGCATATCGGCGCGTGCGGCGGACAGTTGGCGTTTAAGATCGGTGGCAGCGCTCATGGGATGGCCCTGAATCGGTGGTTTTCAGACCTGACCATATGCCCCGATAACTAACGATCTCTAACTCCAGTCCTCCATTCGGGGCTGGTTTTGCAGCACTTCCGCTAGCCTTAACCGGGTGCCGCGCGTGGTATCCTCCGGCAAATCGGTGGAATCGAAAAAGCCGCAGGCAATGATTTCATGGTTCGGATCAGGCGCCCTGTCCTGAATGAATTCCCGCACCACATAGACTGCCACATGATCGCGCGGCGAGATTTTTCGGTTGAAATAAAGACCATGAAGTTGCGGTTCGCCCGTCAGTTCGATCCGACCCTCCTCGCGCAACTCGCGGGTGAGCGATTCCAGAAAGGTCTCGCCGGTCTCGACCCCGCCGCCCGGCAAATGCCAGCCGGAGACGTAGCTGTGCTTAACCAGAAACACCCGATTCTTGCCGTCGAGGACGACGGCACGAACACCCAGTGTCATGCCGCGCGCGAACCGCGAATAGAAGTGAAAGACGCGACGGAATACCGGCTCAAATCTCACCCGGAAAGTTTGTTCGGTCACGCCAGAAAACTCCGCTTGGTCCAGATGGTTGTTTGTCGGTCTTGCATAGCACCGATCATCTTGCCAAACAGCAATCCATGACAGCCTATGTGCTCGCACATCTTTCCGATCCGCATCTCGGCCCGATGCCGCAGGCGCGGTTGCGCGACCTCGCGGGCAAGCGCGTCATCGGTTATATGAACTGGACGCGCAAGCGCCATGCCATTCATCGCCTCGACGTGCTCGACGAACTGGTCGCCGATATGCACGCGCAGCGCCCCGGACACATCGCAATCACAGGCGATCTCGTCAACATTGCGTTGCCGCCGGAATTCGTAGCGGCCCGAAAATGGCTCGAACGTGTCGGCCCGCCGGAGAACGTTTCGCTCGTGCCCGGAAATCATGATGCTTACGTCGCGGGCAGTCGCGAACATTTTCCAAAAATCTGGGCGGAGTATCTGCACGGCGACGGCGACGCCCCGCGTGAGCCTGTGACATTCCCCTTTGTCCGGCGGCGCGGCCCGCTGGCTTTGATCGGTGTCTCAACGGCAGTTCCCACCGCACCCTTCATGGCGACAGGGCGTCTGGGCCGTGACCAACGCGACGCGCTGGAAAGCCTGCTGCCGGAACTCGCTTCGGAAAACCTGTTTCGCGTTTTGTTAATTCATCACCCGCCCGTCACGTCGAAAAGGCGGTGGGCAGCGCGATTGCAGGATTCGGACGAACTACTTGCGCTGATCGCAAAGTATGGCATCGAGTTGGTGCTGCACGGGCACGATCATCGTCACGCAACGGTCTGGATCGACGGACCAAAGCGGAAAATACCCGCCATCGGCGTGCCGTCGGCATCGGCGATTGCGCGCGGGCATAATCAGCCTGCGGCGTATAATCTGTTTTCAGTGGAAAAAATTGGAGGCGGCTGGCGCTGCGATCATCGCGTGCGCGGCTTCGTGAACGGCATGCTTGGCGACATCAAGAATGAGCGGTTGATCTAGATTCCGCGAATCGACATCAGCATTGCGGCGCCGAACAGGGCTCCGATACCTAAAATAAACCCGAGCACGAAAGTCCAGAAACCACCGCGGCGTTTTACGGGTGCGGCAATGGCTTCCTTCGGAGTCGTAGGCACGACCAGCGCATGCTCGCGCTCGATCATGCGGCGCGCGATGTAATCGGTCACAGCATCGACCATCGCGGGCACGTCATGAGATTCTGCAAGCACCGTGCGTCCGAAACGGGTGTCCTGGACAAAGCGATAGATCCGCTTGTCACGGCCCATCAGGATGTGCGCCACCGCGTCGATCCACAGCCGTGGCGTGTCGCCTTGGCTAATGCCGCGATCGAATAGATCTACACTCGCAGGAATTTCCGAGAACAGCGAGTCAAGCGCGTCACTGAGGATCTCCAGCCGCGCCACTTCGGCATCGCGAAGATCGACGACCACGCCAGTTCGGTCGGCCGCCTCGATGCGCGCCTTGCGCAGGGCATCGCGCAGCCGCACCGGGCTCTCCCCGTTGGCAGGATTGCTCTCTGCGTTCTGGTCGGACATGGCCTGCGTCCCTTTGTTCCTGTCCCCTTAACCTATCAGTAACTTTATGGGCGGCAAAGGGCCGGAAAAGGCTGCCAAACGTTCAAAACAAAGCAGCCCCATCCGATTTTGCCGGACGGGGCTGGAGAGTTTAGGGCGAAGCGACGAACTCCGCCCGGGAGTGGTTAAATGCCAGAGATTGAATTAGGCTGACGCGCGCTGGGGTTCTTCCACGATGGAGAAGCGCACGCCGGCTTTATGGCGGTTCTCTTCGGAGATGACGCGCCAGGCATCTTCGGCCTCTTTGCGGGTCTTGTACGGACCCTGGACCTGTGCCGAGCCTTCCACGAGTTTGTGGAAGTTCATCGAACCGAATTCACCGCCAATGACCCAGAAATTGCTGCTCATGTGAGCCTCCGTAGTTTCAATGTTGATCGTTAGCCGAACTGGTTCATCGTGTTGTGTGCGCCGCCTGCCTTCAGGGCCGCTTCGCCTGCGAAGTATCCTTTATGGTCGTCGCCGATATCGGAGCCGGCCATATTTTGATGCTTCGCGCACGCGATACCCTGGCGGATTTCCGCACGCTGAACATTCTTCACGTAGCCGAGCATTCCCTGGTCGCCGAAGTATTCCTTCGACAGGTTATCGGTCGACAGGGCCGCCGTATGATAGGTCGGCAACGTGATCAGGTGGTGGAAGACACCGGCTCGCTTCGCCGCATCGGCCTGGAAGGTGCGGATGAGCTGGTCAGCTTCGATCGCCAGCGGCGTCTCATCGTATTCCACCTTCATGAGGTCGGCGCGGTTGTACTTGCTGACATCCTTACCGGCGGTTTTCCACTCGTCGAACACCTGCCAACGGAAGTTCAGCGTCCAGTTGAACGACGGCGAGTTGTTGTAAGCGAGCTTCGCGTTCGGAATCACCTCACGGATACGATCGACCATTTCGGCGACCTGCGCGATGTTCGGGCGCTCGGTTTCGATCCACAGCAGATCGGCACCATTCTGCAGCGAGGTGATGCTATCGAGAACGCAGCGATCAACGCCCGTGCCGGCACGGAACTGGTAAAGGTTGCTCGGCAGGCGCTTTGGACGCAGCAGCTTGCCGTTGCGACTGATGATGACGTCGCCGTTACCAACCTTCGATGCATCGACTTCGTCGCAATCGAGGAAGCTGTTGTACTGATCGCCGAGATCCCCCGGCTTGTGGCTTACTGCGATCTGCTGCGTGAGGCCTGCGCCGAGCGAGTCGGTGCGAGTGACGACGATGCCGTTGTCCACGCCCATCTCGAGGAAGGCGTGGCGGCATGCGCGGATCTTCGCGAGGAAGACTTCGTGCGGCACCGTCACCTTGCCGTCCTGATGGCCACACTGCTTTTCGTCCGAGACCTGATTTTCGATCTGGAGCGCGCATGCGCCAGCTTCAATCATCTTCTTGGCCAGCAGATAGGTCGCCTCGGCGTTGCCAAAGCCCGCGTCGATGTCGGCGATAACCGGCACAACGTGAGTCTGGAAATTGTCGACCTTGGTGATCAGCTCCTTTTCCTTGGCCTTGTCGCCTGCTTTGCGCGCATCGTCGATTCCGCGGAAGATGTCGTTGAGTTCGCGCGAGTCGGCCTGACGCAAGAATGTGTAAAGTTCTTCGATCAGCTTCGGCACCGAGGTTTTCTCGTGCATCGACTGATCCGGCAGAGGGCCGAACTCGGAGCGCAAGGCGGCGATCATCCAGCCTGACAAATAGAGGTAGCGGCGATCGGTCTTGCCGCCGAAATGCTTTTTGATCGAGATCAGCTTCTGCTGGGCGATGAAGCCATGCCAGCAGCCGAGCGACTGCGTGTATTTGGTGGAGTCCGCATCATAGGCAGCCATGTCGGCGCGCATCAGGTTTGCGGTGTAACGCGCGATGTCCAGACCGGTCCGGAAGCGGTTCTGCAGACGCATGCGCGCCACTGCTTCGGCGGTGACGCCGTTCCATGTAGGATTGCTCTTGAGCAGGGTTTCAGCCGTCGCGATTTCGGTCGCATACGAAGCCGGGCCCTGAATTGCATGATCGGTGATGCCGCGCGTCTGATAATTCATAGTCGTTCCATTCACATTCGTGACAGTTGAGTCTGTGAGACGTGACGGGAGATAAACGCCTGAATCAGTTATTCGTATAGATGGCTTGTAATGGAATGGTGATATGTTGTATCATCACGACATGTAATAGTTGTTATATTGTAATAATTGTCACAAAAGGCACGCTAGCTGTTCGTAGGGCCTCGCTTCCGGCGCATCCGCCAGCAGCTCGGCCTGTCGCAGACCCAGATCGCCGAAGGACTGGGAATTTCGCCCAGCTACATCAACCTTATCGAGCGCAACCAGCGCCCCGTAACGGCTCAAATCCTTCTGAGGCTCGCTGAGGCATACGATCTCGATCTACGCGATCTTGCGACGGCCGACGAGGACCGGTTTTTCGCCGAACTGAATGAGATTTTCTCCGATCCGCTGTTCCGGCAGATCGACCTGCCCAAGCAGGAGTTGCGCGACCTCGCTGAACTCTGCCCCGGCGTCACCCACTCACTGCAAAGACTTTACGCCGCCTATACCGAGGCGCGGCGCAGCGAGACCATGGTGGCGGCGCAGTTTGCCGATCGCGATGAAGGCGCCGGGGCTCGCTACGAGGGCAATCCGATTGAGCGCGTCCGTGACCTGATCGAAGCCAACCGCAATTATTTTCCCGATCTGGAAAGCGCCGCCGAAGCGTTGCGCGACGAAATCAATGTCGGATCCGAGGATCTTTTCGCGGCGCTTTCAACGCGGCTGCGCGAAAAGCACTCGACCGTGGTGCGCATCATGCCGGTGGACGTGATGCGCGAAACGCTACGGCGCTGGGACCGTCATCGCCGGCAATTGCTGATTTCCGAACTTGTCGATGGGCCGGGTCGCGCATTTCAACTCGCCATCCAGATTGGTCTTTCGGAAGGAAGCTCGATCATCGACGGCATCGTCGCACGCGGTGGCCCGCTCGATGACACACCGCGCAAGCTCTATCGCATCACGCTTGCGAATTATTTTGCTGCCGCCGTGATGATGCCCTATCAGGCGTTTCATTCTGCGGCTGAGACGTTGGGCTACGATCTGCAGGTGCTTGGGCAACGCTTCAACGTCGGCCTTGAACAGATTTGCCATCGTCTGACAACGCTGCAGCGGCCAAACGCGCGCGGCGTGCCGTTTTTCATGCTGCGCGTCGACAACGCCGGTAACGTCTCCAAGCGCTTTTCGTCCGGCACGTTTCCGTTCTCGAAATTTGGCGGTACCTGCCCGTTGTGGAACGTCCATTCGACGTTCGACACGCCGGACCGGATGCTGCAACAGGTCGTCGAACTTCCCGACGGCAGCCGTTATTTCTCCATTGCCCAAATGGTGCGTCGTCCTGCCGCGCCTTATCCGCAGCCGCAACCGCGCTTCGCTATCGGGCTCGGTTGCGAAATCCGTCACGCATCCAAGCTGGTCTATGCCAGCGGTTTAGACTTGGAGAAAATTCAAGGAACGCCGATTGGCGTGAATTGCCGCCTCTGCGAGCGGGAGAATTGCAGCCAACGCGCCGAGCCGCCGTTGACCCGCACCTTGATCCTCGACGAGAATACCCGCCGCGTGTCGTCGTTCTCGTTCAGCAGTGCGCGGGAACTTTAGACAACAAACAATCTGACCTTTCATGCAAGCCGGTGATCCATGCTGACACGCAGTCTCAAGTTTTTATTTGTTGGTTTCGCATCGACATTGCTCATCGCCTCCCCGGCCTTCGCGCAACAACAAGCCTGCCGCGCAGGGACGAGCTTCGATAAGTTTCTCGCAGAACTGAAGCAGGATGCAATCAAGGAAGGCGTGTCTCAGCGCGCGATCGCGAGCGCTGCGCCATTTCTCGTTTACGACCCCTCCATCGTTAATCGCGACCGCGGCCAGCGGGTGTTCGGCCAGATATTCAACGAGTTTGCCGGACGCATGGCCTCCGAAGGCCGCCGCGTGAAGGGGCAGCAACTCATCGCCCAGTATGCGCAGGCGTTTGCGCGCGCCGAGAAGGAATACGGCGTGCCGCCTGCCGTCATCTCCGCGTTCTGGGCGCTCGAGAGCGACTTCGGCGCGGTGCAGGGCAAACTCTCAACGCTGCGTTCGTTGGTGACACTCGCTTACGATTGCCGCCGCTCGCAGATGTTTCACGATGAAACTATCGCAGCTTTAAAAATCGTCGATCGAGGCGATCTCGCGCCAGACCAGATGATCGGCTCTTGGGCCGGTGAACTGGGACAGACACAATTCCTGCCAGGGCATTATTTCAATTACGCCGTGGACTATGACGGCGATGGCCACCGTGATCTGTTGCGCAGCGCGCCGGACGTGATCGGTTCCACCGCCAACTACATCGCAACAGGCCTAAAATGGAAACGCGGTGAGCCTTGGCTGCAGGAAATTCGCGTACCGCCGAATCTGCCATGGGAGAAAGCGGACCTCACCGTGAAGCTGCCGCGTTCCCAATGGGCGCAGATGGGTGTGACTTTGGCCGACGGGCGCGCGCTACCGAAGGACGATATTCCGACCTCGGTTTTATTGCCGATGGGCCGCACCGGACCGGCGTTTCTCGCCTATCAGAATTTCGGCGCGTACACCGAATGGAATAATTCGCTGATCTACGCCACGACAGCCGCTTATCTGGCGACCCGCATTGCTGGCGCGAAGCCGATGAACAAGCCCGCAGTCCCCGTCGTGCAATTGCCGTTTGAGCAGATCAAGGAATTGCAGCAATTGCTCGCGCGGCAAGGTTTCAACGTCGGCAAGATCGACGGCGTGCTCGGCCAGCAAAGCCGCATTGCGGTGAAGACCGTGCAGGTTAAATATGGCCTGCCCGCAGATTCATGGCCGACGGAAGAATTGCTGTCGCGCATGCGGGGCGGCCCGCGCTGATTGTCAACTTGTTTTCGCCGGTTGGAAGCGGTTGCGCTGCAAGGTGACGCTCCCTACGTCTGCGATGCGTCTTCCATCACGACTGCATCACAAGGAATTCTCATGTCATTTTATGAAGGTTCAGCGCCGGTTTTCGTGCGGCAGCTCACAGCATTGACGGCCATTTTGGACAAGGCCGAGGCCTACGCGGCCGAGAAAAAAATCGAGCCCGGCGTGCTGCTGAACGCGCGGCTGCATCCGGCGATGTATCCGTTGACCAAGCAGATCCAACTCGCCTGCGATTTCGGCGGCAAGGCCTGTGCGCGCTTTGCGCAAGCCGAATTGCCTTCGATGCCGGACACCGAGACGACGTTTGCGCAATTAAAAGCGCGTATTGAAAAAGTTCTTGCCAACATCAAGGCCCTGCCTGCGGCAAAATACGAAGGCGCAGAAAAGCGCGACATCACATTCAACGTCGGCCCGGATAAGACGATGACGCTCACCGGCCAGCAGTTTCTCAATCACTCGGCATTCCCGAATTTCTTTTTTCACTGCGCGACGGCCTACGACATTCTGCGTCACAATGGCGTCGAATTAGGCAAGCGCGATTTTCTCGGAGTTGCGTAAGTCCGCATAAACAAGCGGAAAGAGATTTCATCTCTTTCCGCTTTGGATTCGGGAACAATCGTACCGCTAAACAGACCTTGTGCGCATGACTGCCCTGTTCAAGGTGGTGTGACTTGTTATCTGCACGAAGGCGCTTTACATGCAGTTGCATTGACATCGACTGCATTGGAAAGAACATGACCGCCTCAAAACTTTTCGAGCCCTACAAGCTCGGCGCACTTACACTTTCGAACCGAGCCGTAATGGCCCCGTTGACGCGAAACCGCGCTCTCGCTGATCTCGTCCCCAATCCGCTGGCGGTCGATTATTACGGCCAGCGCGCATCGGCGGGACTTCTGATTACCGAAGCGAGCCAGGTGTCGCAGCAAGGCCAAGGCTATCAGGACACACCCGGTATCTATTCAGAAGAGCAGATCGCAGGCTGGCGCAAAGTCACCGATCGCGTTCACGAACGCGGCGGCAAGATATTCCTTCAGCTCTGGCATGTCGGACGCGTCTCCCACACGTCGTTGCAGGAAAACGGTCAGGCGCCGGTCGCGCCGTCTGCTGTTCGCGCCAAGGGCAAGACATTCGTCGGTGGAACATTCGCTGATGTCTCCGAACCGCGCGCACTGACGCTCGACGAAATACCCGGCATCATCGAGAGCTTCAAGCGTGGCAGCGCCAATTCGATTGCCGCCGGATTCGATGGAGTTGAGATTCATGGCGCCAACGGATATCTGCTTGATCAGTTCGCCAAAGACGGTGCCAACAAACGCACCGATGCTTACGGCGGCTCGATCGAAAACCGTGCAAAGTTGATGCTGGAAGTTTCCAAAGCCGTTGCTGCAGAGGTTGGCGCTGAGCGCACCGGCATCCGTCTTTCACCGGTGACGCCAGCGAACGATATTTCCGACAGCAACCCGCAGCCGCTGTTCGATCATATCGTCGATCATCTCAGCGCGTTGAAGCTGGTTTATATTCACGTCATCGAAGGCGCGACCGGCGGGCCGCGCGACAATGCGCCGTTCGACTACGACGGCCTGCGCAAGCGCTTCAAGGGTACCTACATCGCCAACAACGGCTACGACTTCAAGCTGGCGACCGAGCAACTCGCAGCAAACAAGGCCGACCTCATCGCGTTCGGGAAATTGTTCATCTCGAATCCTGACCTTGTCGAGCGGCTGAAGGCCGGCGCACCGCTGAATGACTTCGACAAGGCGACGTTCTATGGAGGCGGCGCAAAGGGCTATGTCGATTACCCAACGTTGGCTGAATCAAAAGCTCCGGTGGCGTAAGACGCCTCGATGTTGAAATTGCAAAAGGCCGGGAGCGATCCCGGCCTTTTCGTATTCGGTCTTTCTTCCAACGGATCAGGCGACAGCCGCTTCAATCCCGCCAGCAAGAAACCGCGTCGCGACCCGTTCCGCTTCTCGCGCGCTGGAGAAAACGCGGCCCTCCAGCGGATTGAACCGGTGGGAGGCGGCGAAAAAGCGAAAGCCCTTTTTATCGCGCACCACGATGCCTGCAGCTTCCGAACTGACTTCGATGATGTAAGTGTCCGACATGTCCCTGCCCATTGCCCAACCGATTGGAATTCTTCTGGCCCACTAACGCCAGGTGAGAAAAAAGGTTTCGTCTCGTTCGGAGCGTTAATTTTCAGACTCAGGCGGCTTTTCCGACATCCTCCATCCGATTCATATGCATGTCGCGGGCCAAAATTTTGCAGCGGAATTCGGCCCGAAATGACTCTTGGACGAGCAACCCATGACACCCGGATGTGCAAGTCGCCGAAGCTGTAGGCGCTTCGCGCGACAATTTGATGAAAGTACATGCTCATGGGTACACGATGCGCAGACCCGAAGAACGGTGCAAGCGGCCAGCAAAAATAGCAACGTCAGCGCTGCGATGATCCGCGCGGCAGAACAAAAAGCCAGCGGAGGCGTTTTTGGCGCTAAAATTTATCTGAAGGATTTTGGCAGAGAGTCAGCATCAGACCGAAACAGAGGGCGAGTCCTGCTTGATCGGCGTCGGATGGCCCTGATCGTCCACCGCGACATAAGTGTAATTACCGTCCGTCACGAGAATAGAATTCTCCTCGTTGCGCCGCTGGACCCATGCCTCGAGATGAACACAGATCGACGTGCGACCGACACGTACGGTATTGGCGTAAACCGACACGACGTCGCCAACGAACACAGGCTTGCGGAATGTCATAGCCTCGACCGCGACCGTTACGTTGCGCGTCTTCGTCGTCTTGTAGGCAAAAATGCTGCCGGCCAGATCCATCTGGCTCATCAGCCAGCCGCCGAAAATGTCGCCGTTCTGATTGGTGTCTGCAGGCATCGCGAGATTGCGAGTCGATAATTCACCGGTAGGCGCTGAAGGCGCTGGTGCTGCGTGAATAGGCGTATCTGGCATCAATCGAATTCCATCGTCAAAAAATTATTTATATTTCGCCCATCCAGCATCCGGCTTGAAGCGGTCGCCAAATTTGGCACGGAGCATCTCGAGCGCTGCGACGACATCGGCAGCACCGCGCGATTTGGCGTAATTGACAGGGCCGCCACGGAACGGCGCGTAGCCTGTTCCGAAAATCATCGCGCCATCGACAAGATCGCCATTGTCCACGATGCCTTCGCGCAGGCACGCGACGCAGACATTGGACATCGGCAGCACCAGCCGGTCGATCATTTCCTGCGTCGGCTTGACCGGCGATGGCGTCTTGACGGCGCGACCGTCTTTCCATTCGTAGAACCCCTTGCCGGTCTTGCGGCCTAGTTCGCCGTTCTTCACCTTGTCGCGCAGCCAGTCCGGCGCGGGCGGCAAAGCATCGCCGAATTTCGAGCGCAGCATATCGCCGACCGCAAGGCAAATATCGAGGCCGACCTGATCGGCCAATTCAATCGGCCCCATTGGCATGCCGAATTTCTCAGCGGCGGCGTCAATGGTGGCCTTGTCGATTTTCTCATCGAGCATCACCATTGCTTCCAGCATGTACGGCGTCAGCGCGCGATTGACGAGGAAGCCCGGTGAACTCTTCACAGGTAGCGGCAAGCGATCGATGCCGCCGACGAAGTTGATAGCTTTCGCAAGCGACGCCGGATCGACGGCATCGTGGCTGACGACTTCGACAAGCTGAAGCCGCGATACCGGATTGAAGAAATGCAATCCGAGCAGATGCTGCGGATTTTTCAGCGTGGTGCGCAGATCCTGCAAAGGTATGCTGGAGGTGTTGGTGGCAAGGATTGCGCCTTCCTTCATAATTGGTTCTAAGCCAGCATAGACCTTTTGCTTGAGTCCAAGGTTTTCCGGCACCGCCTCGATAATGAGATCGGCATTGCGCACACCCTGACCGTTCATGTCAGGAATCAGTCTGTCGAGCGCATCGCGCTGATCGGTCTTTTTCTTGATGATCTTGCCGAACAAATCCGCTGCACGTTTAACTGCGCCCGCAATCGGCTCCGGCTTCATGTCGGCGAGCGTCACGCGCAGACCTTGATTGGCGCACCAGGCCGCAATGTCGCCACCCATCGCGCCCGCACCGATGACGTGGACATGCTCGATGGAGTTTTCGCCATCGGCGAGTTTCTTCATCTGCTCGCGCAGGAAGAAAACACGAATGAGATTTTGCGCAGTCGGCGTCACCATCAGACTGGCGAAAGACGTTTTCTCGGCACTCAGCATCGCGGCGCGATTGCCGCCGTGTTTCTCCCAAAGGGAGACCAGCGCATAAGGCGCGGGGTAATGTTCTTCTGGTGCCGCCTTGCGCGCCTCGGCACGCATGCGATTGCCGAGAATGCCGCGTACCGGCCCGAAATTCATCAGATGACCGAGCAGGCTTTGCTTGTGCGGTTTCAGGCGGCCGAAGATCGCGTCCTTCACCGCGCCGCGCACGTGACGTTCCTGGGTCACTGCATCGACAAGACCAAGCGACTTGGCCTTGCGGGCGTCGATGGTTTTGCCCGTCAGCATCATCGTCATCGCTTCAAGTGGGCTGACGAGATGTGTGAACCGCGCCGTGCCACCCAGACCCGGATGCAGGCCAAGCATCACTTCGGGAAATCCGAACCGCGCATTGTCGATGGCGATCCGCGAATTGCATGCGAGCGCAATTTCCAGACCTCCGCCGAGACAGAAACCGTGAATGACAGCGACACTCGGAATTTTCAACGCTTCCAGCCGATCGACGACGGCGTGCGCCTTGTTCATTTCGGTTTCGACCTGACGCGGATCGGTCGCACCACGAAACTCGTTCACATCAGCGCCCGCAATGAACCCGGATGTTTTAGCCGAGCGAACAACAAGTCCCGCAGGACGCTCGGTCTCCAGCGCGCCGACGATCTGTCCAAGCTCCGCGAGAACGTCTCCCGACAGCGTGTTGGCGCTGGCGTTTGCGCGATCGAACAGAAGCCACGCTATGCCATCTTCATCGCGCGTCAGTTTGAAATTCTTGTAAGCGCCGATCACCGCAGTCGGCCCAAGTTCGAGCACACGGTCCTTGAGAGCGTCCATGATGCGAGAATCCATGATCGCTCCCTTACACCGTCTCGATTAGCATGGCGCCGCCGAGCCCGCCGCCGATGCATTCGGTGGCGATTCCGCGCTTGGTGCCGAGCCGCTTCATGGCGTTGACCAGATGCAGCACAATGCGGTTGCCGCTGGTGCCGACCGGATGACCCAGACTGATCGCACCGCCGTCCACATTCAGTTTCGTTTGATCCAGCACCCCAGCAGCGCCATCGAGGCCGAGGATATCGCGACAGAACTTGTCGTCGTTCCACGCGGCGAGGCAGGCGAGAAGCTGCGAGGCGAATGCCTCGTTGATTTCCCAAGTCTCGATATCCTGCAATTTCAGATTGTTGCGCTTCATCAGTTCAGTGGATGAGAGCACCGGTCCGAAACCCATGATAGCCGGGTCGAGCCCCGACCACTGGCTATCGACGATTTTTGCTTTCGGCTTGAGGCCATATTTGCTGACGGCATCTTCCGACGCCAGAATTGTCCAGCACGCGCCATCCGTAATCTGCGACGAATTGCCCGGCGTCACCTGCCCCCATGGACGCTCGAAGGCGGGCCTCAGCTTGGCGAGTTTGTCCATCGACGAGTCAGGCCGCACGCCATCGTCGTGATCGTAGAATTTTCCGTCGCGACCGAACGATGTCTCAACCTCGCCCTTGAGAAAACCCTGTGCCTGCGCGTTCGCGAGGCGCTTATGGCTTTCGACCGAATAGGCGTCGGCCTGCTCGCGCGTCACGCCCATGAGATGGGCGATCACTTCCGCCGTCTGGCCCATGTTCAGATCGGTGATTGGGTCGGTGAGGCCGCGCTCAAGTCCGATGATAGGATTGAAGTATGAGGGCCGCGCCTTCAAAAACGCCGCGAGCTTTGCCAACGGTCCCTTGGCGGTCGCGAGCTTGGCAAACCATCGCACGCCGGATTGCGGAAATACCAGCGGCGCATAGCTCAACGCCTCCGCGCCTCCAGCCAAGATCATGTCGGCCTTGCCTGCTTCGATGTAGCGATACGCAGTGTCGATCGACTGCATGCCGGAGCCGCAATTGATCTGCACGGTGAACGCGACCATCCGCTCGCCCATGCCCAGACGTAACGCTGCGACGCGCGCCGGATTCATCTCATCCGCAATGACATTGACGCATCCGAGAATAACCTGATCGAACGCATCCGGCGCGAACGGCTGCCGCGCCAGCAATGGCCGGCCCGCCTGCACGGCAAGATCGACCGGCGTAAATGGCCCGGGACCGCCTTGCGCTTTCAGAAACGGCGTGCGTGCACCATCGACAATATAAACCGCGCGCGCCATCAGCTGGCTGCCCGATCAGGCGAAGCCTGTTTCTGTTCGGTGCGCTTTTTATAGATCGGCGACAGCGCCTCTGGCGCGAAATCGTCGACTTCGATCACCGATGAAACTGCATCGTGCGCGGCTTTCAGCTTCGCGCCTTCGTCGGCGGTAATCACACCGTTCTTCACGGCGTCGCTCCAGTCGCGCAGATGCGCGGCGCGCATTTTCTTGTCGATCGGCTCGTTGGCTGTAACGGCGAGGAACGCGCGCTCAAGCCGCGCCAGCGGACCATCGTCGTCTGTATGATAAAGTCCTGCCGTGAGACGATCGCGCACCGCACCGGGCGCGAGTATCAATTGCGCGCAACGCTGCACCACCGCATCCGAAGGTCCAAGCGGATTGGCACCGAGCGGCTGTACGATGATTTTCAGAATCACTGCGATGAAACGATTCGGCAGATTAGCCAGAATTTCCGCCAGACGATTTTCAATCGTGCGAATACCGTCCGCCATCACCCATTCGAGTGCCCCGAAGTCAGCGTCCTGACGGCCTTCGTCCTCCCAGCGCTTCAGCGCCGCGGAAAGCAAATAAAGCTCCGAGAGAATATCGCCGAACCGCGCCGACAGCATCTCGCGGCGTTTCAACGCGCCGCCCAATGTCAACAACGCCATGTCGGCGCAGAGGGCAAACGCAGTCGAGTAGCGCGAGAGCTGGCGGTAATAACCGGTCGCTGCTCCTGCTTCTGGCGCAGGCGCAAACATGCCGCCGGTCCAGCTGCGTCCCCATGCGCGGAACACATTCACAACAGCGTGGCCAGCATGCTTCCAGAAATACTTGTCGAAGTCGGCAAGACCCTGCGTCTGATCGGCATTACCCAGCGCGTTAATTTCTTCAAGCAAGTACGGGTGTGCGCGCGTCGCGCCCTGCCCGAACACGATGAGATTGCGCGTCAGAATGTTCGCGCCCTCGACCGTGATTGCGACGGGCACAGAGCGGTAAAGATTGCCCATATAATTCTGCGGACCGTCGATCACAGCCTTGCCGCCGTGAACGTCCATTGCGTCATCGACAACGATGCGCAGCCGTTCTGTAGCGTGCAGCTTCATGATTCCGGAAATCACCGCCGGATGTTTGCCCTGATTGAGCGCAGCACAGGTCAGCCGTCGTGCGGCATCGACCTGATAGGCCGTACCTGCGATGCGCGCGAGGCGCTCTTCAATGCCCTCGAACTTTCCGATCGGGACGTGGAATTGTTCGCGGATGCGCGCATAGGCGCCGGTCACGCGCGCGCAGTACGCCGCACCCGCCGCGGATTGCGACGGCAATGAGATGCCGCGTCCCGCCGCCAGCGCGCTCATCAGCATCTTCCAACCCTGACCGATCCGTTCCTGGCCGCCGATGATGAAATCCATCGGAATAAAAACGTCTTTGCCCCAGTTCGGACCGTTCTGGAAAACCTGCATCGCCGGAAGATGACGATGACCGATGGTCACGCCCGGCAGATTTGTAGGTATCAGCGCAACCGTGATGCCGAGGTCTTCCTCGCTGCCGATCAGATGGTCCGGGTCGTGCGCCTTGAACGCCAGACCGAGCAAAGTCGCAACCGGGCCAAGCGTGATGTAGCGTTTGTGCCAGTTCAGACGAAGGCCGAGCGTTTCCTTGCCGTTGAACGTGCCTTTACAAATCACACCGGTGTCGATCATCGAGGCGGCATCGGAGCCGGCCTCAGGGCTGGTCAAACCGAAACAGGGAATCTCGCGGCCATCGGCAAGACCCGGCAACCACTTCTGCTGCTGCTCCTTGGTGCCGAAGCGCATCAGGAGTTCGCCGGGTCCAAGCGAGTTCGGCACCATCACGGTGACGGCTGCCGTCACCGAGCGCGATGAAATTTTGCGAACGACTTCCGAATGCGCGTAAGGCGAGAAACCAAGCCCGCCAAATTCTTTCGGAATGATCATTCCGAAAAACTTGTTGCGCTTGATGAATTCCCAGACTTCAGGCGGCAGGTCGCGCCATTCCCAATTCACCTTCCAGTCGTCGATCATGCTGCAGAGCTGCTCAACGGGTCCGCCGAGAAATGCCGTCTCTTCGGCGGTTAGCGTCGCGGGCGCATTGGCCAGCAGTTTCGCCCAGTCGGGATTGCCGGTGAACAGATCGGCGTCCCACCACACGTCGCCGGCTTCAAGCGCCTCGCGCTCGGTGTCGGACATCGGCGGCAGTGCCTTGTGGGCCCATGCGAAGATCGGTTTGGTAATGATGTCACGGCGGAATGAGAAGCTCATGGGACGATCCTTTTGATCGGGGTCGTAAAGGCCATCGGATTCGCAAAAGCCGCACACATTGTAGCGCCTTCGGCTGATGCCGAAAACCAGCCTCTATTCAATGCGGCCGTTGAAGCGAGAATCCTCAATAAAATAAGCGCGTCGACAACCTGCACGGTAGCCTAACGTTCCGGAAACGCTGCATAAACAATCGAACGCGTCATCAAGACTTGTTGACCCGAAGGTCCGCCAGCTCTAACGGGCATAATCGCCCATCCGGCCGGCTCTGAGGATCGGTCGCGCTTCGGCTGTCTGATAAATGCCGTCCCTGATGAGGCTCTTCGCGATATAGACCGCCACGACCTCCCCAAACACCATCCAAGTATCGGCCTTGGCACCGTCCGCACCTTCAAGTTGGATCAGCTGCGTCAGTTTGCATTCGAAAGAGGCAAGGCTCTCGCCGACGCGCGGCACTTTGACCTTTTGGCTGGGTACCTTCGTCAATCCTGAAATCGTAAATTCGTCCGTTTCGTGCGGCACGCTGGCCGACGTCATGTTCATCTGCTCGCCAATGTGTTTGGTCGCCAGATTCCAGCAGAACTCTCCCGTCTCTTGGATGTTGGAGACGCTGTCCTTCCACCCGATGCTGGAAAATCCGATGATCGGCGGATGATAGTTGAACGCATTGAAAAAGCTGTAAGGAGCAAGATTCACATGCCCCTTCGCATCATGCGATGAAATCCAACCGATCGGCCGGGGTCCCACGATGGCGTTGAACGGATCGTGCTTGAGACCATGGCCATTTGCAGGTTCGTAAAAATGAAAGTCAGTCATCGCTCAAATTTATCCGATTTTTTGTTCGCGTTTATTTTCGGGTTCCAACTCAACAGATCAGGAACATTGGGTCAATCGGCGCGTTTATATCGTATCTACAAAGAGGAGAGTTCGTTATGGGTGCGACAGCTGACAAGATCAAAGGTGCGACCAACGAAGCGATCGGTAAGGCCAAACAGGGTCTCGGTGAAGCAACCGGCTCAGACAAACTGAAGGGCGAAGGCGCCATTCAGGAAGCGAAGGGTCATGGCCAGCAGGCCGTTGGCAACGTCAAAGACGCGGCCAAGTCCGCAGTCAATGAAGCGGCCAAGGCTGCGAACAAGAATCTCTAACGAGTTCTGGTTTGCGTAATGAAATCGACCGGCCCTTATGTTTGGGTCGGTCTTTTTCTTGCGTAAATTTCAATAGGATTTCGGCAGGCCCAAGACTTTCTCAGCGATAAAACTGAGAATGAGCTGCGGGCTGATCGGCGCGATGCGCGGGATCATCACTTCGCGTAAATAACGCTCGACATGATACTCTTTGGCGTAACCAAAACCCCCATGCGTCATGACGGCTTGCTGACAGGCATCGAAGCCTGCCTCGCCCGCCAGATATTTCGCGGCATTGGCGGCTGGCCCGCACGACACTCCCTGATCGTATTGCCACGCCGCCGACAACGTCATCAGCCACGCTGCTTCCAACTCCATCCAGTTTTTCGCAAGCGGATGCTGGATCGCTTGATTCTGACCGATGGGGCGATTGAAGACGATGCGCTGTTTTGCGTAAGCGGCCGCGCGCGACAGCGCGAGTTTGCCGAGACCGATGGCTTCGGCCGCGATCAGGATGCGTTCCGGATTCATGCCATGTAAAATATATTCGAAACCGCGACCTTCTTCGCCGATGCGATCTTCAACAGGGATCGCAAAATCCGAAATGAAAAGCTCGTTCGAATCCACAGCCTTGCGGCCCATCTTCTCGATTTCGTGGACCGTTATACGCGCGCGATCAAGGTCGGTGTAAAATAAACTCAATCCATGCGTCGGCGTCTTGACGTCTTCCAGCGCGGTGGTGCGCGCCAGTAGCAAAATTTTATGTGCAACCTGCGCTGTTGAGATCCAGACCTTCTGGCCGTTGACGATATACTTGTCATCTTGACGAACTGCGCGCGTTTTTAACTGCGTGGTGTTAAGCCCGGTGTTGGGCTCAGTCACCGCGAAGCACGCCTTCTCGCGTCCCTCGACAATACCCGGTAACACCCGCTTGCGTTGTTCGTCAGTACCGAACACGACGACAGGATTCAAACCGAACACGTTCATGTGGACAGAGGATGCGCCAGACATTCCTGCGCCGGACTCCGAAATTGTATGCATCATAATCGCAGCTTCTGTGATGCCGAGACCTGAGCCGCCGAATTGTTCGGGAATGCAGATGCCGAGCCAACCGGCCTTCGCGATGACGTCGTAGAATTCGTGCGGAAAGCCGCCGTCGCGATCCTTTGCCAACCAATACGCGTCGTCGAACTGCGTGCAGATTTTCCCCACCGCGTCACGAATGGACTTCTGCTGGGCGGTGAGTGCGAAGTCCATTGTGAACGATCCGTTTGATTGCTAAATTTGTTTACGGCTTAAACAGCGAGCCGCACAATGAGAAAATGAGGCGGATATGACATCGGATCATGAGACGCTGGTTTCCCTCAACCGCGACTATATCGATTCCGTCCAAAATTCCGACGTGAAGCGCTTTGATGAAATTCTCGCCAAGGATTTCTACTGCTCGAACCCCGACCGCTCGCTGGTCGATCGCGCGCAATTTCTGAAACAGACCGCGCAGCCGGTTGTGATCAGAAATCTGACGGCCGAGGACGTAATGATCCGCATCATCGGCGATGTCGCGATCATTCACGCGCGAACCAGCTACAAATTACCGGACGGCAGCGCAGGCGCGGGCCGCTATACCGACGTTTGGGCCAGACAGAACGGCAAATGGCTCGCCGTCTCGGCGCATGTGACGCGTTAGTGTTCTGAAAAATTTGGTAGCGAGAGGCGGTGTTGGCCTAGATAGCCGACAGAACATACCGGGCGTAATCGACCTTGGAAACTGGTCTCAAGCCACCATTCGGACCCTAAAAGGCTAACCCACGCACTGCACCAATGGCTGCAACGGCCCTTGCCGTCTCGCGCCGGTTGCGCTTGGATACCATCGGGTCTGGGGAGACTTTTAGTATGCGTGTTTTGAGGATTGCCGCACTTTGCGCGGCGTTAGGCGGATGCGCGTCAGCATCGTCAGATATTACACCGGCCTATGTTTCGCCCGTGATGTACCAGCAATTCACCTGCCCACAACTGGCTCAAGAAGCTCAGGGCGTTTCGACGCGGGCGGCAACATTGTCGGGTGCACAAGATTCAAAAAGGACACAGGACGCTGTCGCCACGACAGCGGCAGTCGTTATCTTCTGGCCAGCGGCGTTCTTTGTTGGAGGCGACAAACAAACCGCAGCCGAACTTGCCCAGATGAAGGGCCAAATGGTGGCCATCGAACAGGCATCGGTCATGAAAAAGTGCGGCATTCAATTCCAAGGACCGCGACCTCCGGGGACTTAGGGTCGATTTTATAAACATCTGAAACCTGCCAAACCCGTCATGCCACGCGACGGGTATTTTTTCGCGTGCAAATTTAAGAAATGAAAAATGAGTATTAAAGAACTGAAAAAAATTGATTGCATCGAAGATATGGCATTCGGCTTGAACCGCACCGCCCAGTGGCGGCAGCGTACTGCAGTCATCTTCCCTGACGATCCTAGAAACCTTCGTGCAGCCAGTGCGCTAGAAGCCCTAGCCGGTGAAGCCGAGCATTTGACGGACGCCCAATGGGAACTATTAAGGCCGCACTTTCTGACGTTGACCGAAGGTCGGTGGCGTGACGGCGTTACTCAACAGGCCAAAAAAGTCGGCTTCGTTCACCGAGCGCCAAGCCTATCCAGCTTCGTGAGTTCTCTTGTCGATGCGTTCAATGCGCTGCAGGTGGCAGCGTAATGGCGGTGGTTGAGAAAATTTCGAATACGGCATTCGGAGAAGCGGCTTCCCGAACGATCCTTTCCGGTTGGAAAGGTCAGGACATGGCCGATGCCCATGACGCCGCATTGCGCTTGGGTATCTTGGTTTCATCGAGTCTTTTGCCATACCACCGCGCGAAGGATATTTTGGATTCTGCTTTCAAAATTCGAAAGGTTGATACGGTCCATTGGTCGACAATTTGCGAAGCGTTCCAATCAGGACGGAACGCCATCGTTGATGGCATGGCAGTTCGTGAAAAATATCTTCCGAAAGCGGCCAACGACAATCAACGCTTTCAGGTTACGCGGTTCGGTGACGTAGACCAAGCCGACGCCAAAGAAGAAATTCTAAAAGGCGTTCTAGGTGACGGAGAATTCTCATTGTTCGTCGCGAAGCCGGGTACGGCAAAAAGCGTGCTCGTTGGCGACATTGGTTGCCACATCGCGGCTGGCTTGGATTGGCACGGAAGAAAAGTGCGGCAAGGGATGGTTATCTTCTTTGCAGCCGAGCGAAAGAAACTGACTGAAAGGCGAATTCGGGCTTGGGGTAAAACTCACGGAGTTTCCGATATTCCTTTTTACGTCGTTGGTGGAAAACTCGATTTGACCAGCGGATTGGTTGACGCAAAGGCGCTAGCGGCAACCATTAAGGCGATTGAATTCGAGACCGGCGAAATCGCGCGGCTGATAATTCTCGACACTGTCACGCGAACTTTCGGACAAGGTGACCAGCACCAGTCGCGAGATATGCAACGCTACGTTCAATCGATCGATGAGCTAACGCGATCTACCGGCGCACATATCGCTGCCATCCACCATTCCGGCTGGGCCAGTGATCGTGGTAAGGGCGCGGTCGACCTTGACGGCGCGGTCGATGTTTCGTTCGGCATTAGCGTTAAAGGCGCAGGTCAGAATAAGGTCTTCACCCTTGAGTGCACCGGGGCGAACGATTCTGACGAAGGACTTATTACCTGCTTCAAACTCGAAAGCGTTGAGGTAGGCACCGACTCGGATGGCAATGTGACTACTGCCCCGGTGGTGGTGCAGTGTGATGGGGTAAAGACTGACGGCAGCAATCTTAAAGGCAATGCCGCCAAGGCTCTCACGTCCCTTGAGACGGCCATTGCAGAACACGGTCAGTGCCCACCGGACGACGCGATAGGTGAGACCACCGTAAGCCGTGAGCAATGGCGGGCGCAGTTCTACGCGGACGCTAGAGCCAAGGAACCGGCAGTGGCCGAAGAAGCCCTTCGGAAACGCTTCACGCGTACCACTGCCGAGTTGCTGGAAAAAGGAGACGTTGGGTCGAATGGCGAACGGTGGTGGCTAGCGGGACATGCGGGACATGTCCGGGACATTTAATTTTTGTCCGTTGCCCATGCTAGCGGGACATTACGGACAAGCCCCTGTAAGGGGCGTCCGGTGTCCCGCAGGGTTGTTTTGTTTTTCTAAATCTTTGATCGGTTGATCTTCGTGCTGCAACGATACGCAGCGTTAGGCGTCGTAGGCCAACACACGGCGGGGCGAACCGTTAGAACGGACACCTTGAAAAACGCGCAGATTTTGGGTACACCTGTCATCCGCTTTAGATGCCACAAAAGTGTGGACACCTTAAAAGTGGCTGGATTTTAGGTATGCGATATATCTTTTGACTGCCGCGTTTTAGCGGCCACCGCGCACCACAATTTAGAATGTTAAGTCCGCATTTCGCGGATCGAATTCTATTTACACGACCCGACTAGCCAGAACGGCAGGCGGGAATTTTTATCATGGGAAACACTTTTTAATGACCGAAGATATCGACTCGAACGACAAGCTCAAGAACCTCGACGCGCACGATCAGAAAAACTCGGACGATTTCGTTCACGAAATTAACGAGACCGATTGTGCAGGTCAGCCACTCTTGAAGACGAAATACCGCGCGACAATCGAAAGCGTCACCACCGACGACACCTCACAAGCCTATGCAGACGATGAACATGTAAATTTTGATAGTCTTGACGGTGAGTCCGCCGACGATGAAAAAGACACCGCCGCGTTGCTCCGAGACGTTCCCCCACGGGATGCGAAGCAACAGATCAAGGAAAAGCTGAATTCTGCGTTGGCTTGCTTTGAGTTGCCGAAGCTACCGAAGGAACCTGCAAACGATAACTACCGACCGGTCGTGTCGTGGCCACTCTTGGATCAACTGACACGGTCCACATTCGAACCGAGCAAGGAACGCAGAAACAAATTCATCCTTGCCGCGCGTTACATTCGCGAACTCATCGACTTAGTTGAAGCGGACCCATTAGGAAATAAGATTGACACCGATATACAGCGAACAGAATCGGGGGATGTGGATTTCGGTTACGGGCAGACATTAGATCGGAAGAAGCAAACCTACAAAAAGAAGGATGAGGAAGCGGGAGCGGTACGCTTCGATGGCTCGGCAAGAACTTCGAAGAAGTCGATGCCCATCGGCAACAACGCAAACTGCAATGAACCTTTTGCACTACGCGTGACCGTGGCCCGTGAGGAATTGCAAGCCATCCGTTTCGATATCGGCACTGCGCTGTGGCCTCTACTCGTTGCGACAATTAGCGAGAACGCTTCGTTGACTGATATCGGACTAAAACTCGGAGCACGCGGTGGACAAGCGCCACCGGTTGGCTCGGCAATAATCCGTCTAGCGTTGACTGCAGCTATTGACGCCCTTGATAGATTGAACGGAATAAAAGACGAGCCACCCCGGTCACGACCGGTTCCGCTCAAAATCCACGGCTCATTCCTAAATCAAGCCAAAGGCGCGGTTATCAAGCGAGCAGCATAGACTGCAAGCAACTGATTTCGTTACCACTCATAAGTCAAACGCCCTGCCGAGACTAATAAGAGACAGGCAGTATCCTCGTCTTCATCATACGCCCAGCACCGCGCCTGCCGAGACTAATAAGAGACAGGCAGTATCCTCGTCTTCATCATACGCCAAGCACCGCGCCTCCCATCGCGATGCTTGGCGTTATTTTGAAGCATTCGTGCGGTGCCCGCACGCGGGCCGCCTGGCACCTGATCGTCGTTTCAGGTTCGCTGCGCCCTTTTTTTCAACATCAAAAACCCCAAACGCAGGAGGCCGCAGTGGCCAAAGACAATGCCAAGCGAACGCTTAAAAAAGCGGACGTTCTCAGGGCAACCGAAATGCCGCTTACGACATTTCAACACTGGATGGACCGCAGAGTCATTTCCCTAAATGGCGATGACACGGAAGCCAAAGCACAGGGCAGTGCTCGAAGATTTAGCCAGCGCACCATTTTCAAGCTTGCGATTGCCCACCGGATTGCAAAGCTGGGTATTCCAGCGAACACTGCGGTGATGCTCGCAAGTAAATTTACCGACGAACCGCAGAGAGGACGCGAACTCGGCAAACCTTTCGAAACCGGCAAAACAATTATCGTTGCCGGTGACCGCAAAAATGGTCGTGTGGTCAATG
The DNA here is from genome assembly GCA_026400415.1 of Afipia sp. Taxonomy (GTDB): domain Bacteria; phylum Pseudomonadota; class Alphaproteobacteria; order Rhizobiales; family Xanthobacteraceae; genus Afipia. The sequence continues at coordinate 26,515 of JAPLPA010000359.1, forward strand.
TCCAAGCCGAAGAAGACATAACGAGCCAATTCCGAGAAGCCACGTTGATTATTGACGTTGGACAAATTGTTACAAAGGTTATTGAAAGAATGCCTAAATGAAAATTCCTACCCCAGAAGACCTGTCTCCTGCCCTTCGAGAAAAGCAGAAGCAGCGCAGAGAAATCGCTGCAACAATCAACATCAAGAAGCATGAAGCAACAATTATTGCTGCGCGTATCGCCAACAAAAAAGAGAACCCCGGCAACGTCGATTCCAATCGAATGAAGCGTCTCCTGAATCAGGAAACGGACGAAGACGTTCTCCCAGATCGCGAACAGCTAAATAAATTGCGTCAAGAACTGGAAACACTGGACAGTGCACTCCGCGCGATTGACGGTTCGATCTTGAACGAAAAAATCACTGCCTCAGTATTGGTATGTGACAACGTAAGGCAAGAGCACACCCGCCTCGCAAAACAGTTTGCGACGAAACTCTTGGCTCTACATTCCGCCCACGAGGAATACGCAAATTTTGTAGAGGCTGTAGACGACACGGGAACGCGAACTGGTTCGTTAGGCGTTATTCATCCGACGTTTCTCGGCAGCCCCCGTGACCACAGTGGCTGCTATCATTTCGCGCTAAGAGATTTTGCGGATGCGGGCCATATCAGTCGAACCGACATTCCCGAAAGCGTTGCTTAATGACGATGCCACGAATTGAATTGAGTCCCGTAGACCTCATGAGGTCTCAGCGCCATAAGGATCGATACCAAAGTTATTTCGGGCGTCGTCGCCCGATCCGATCCGAAAGTGAAAGCGTGGAGGATATCGCTGTTGAAGGATACGCTATCCTATACAATGAACCTCTATTTACGAACGGGGAAATAAACGTAATCGAATCGGGCAGTCTTTCCAACTCATTGAAAGGCTCCGCCCCAATCTATCTTCAAGTGAATCACGACAAAGAACGTCGCATCGCTTCAACCAATGACGCTTTAGCGTTCGTTGATGACGCTGTCGGCTTAGGCTTTCGTGTGGACCTAGAGGAAACAAAGAACGGGAGCTACATAAAGCAATTGGTTAGCTCTCGGCAAAACGCTGCGGTTTCAGTTGGGTTGACAATTGAAGAAGACAGGGTTGAAAAAATTGGAAAGCATTCGGTTAGATTTATCAGCCGCGCAAGATTGAATGAGATTTCGCTTGTCCGTGAGGGTGCTTGCAAAGATGCTTTTGCTGGAGTCGTAAACACTAGCTACTCGGAACCGGTTGCTGCGGGTCGCAAAG
>JAPLPA010000359.1:27872-36156 GCA_026400415.1 Afipia sp.
GATAAGTCGCATTTGCACGACTTCTACCCGAACCAACGCTGACGGTTGCGACGATAGCTGCGCTTGCGGATGTACCAAGCCAGCTAGCATCGTTGCTATAGCCCTACCCCCAGGGGGCATCAACTCTCTAGAACCTTTTGGGGGTCCGGCACCGACAGGGGCCACCGCTCGTAGTCCATCATTTCAAATGTTGGGGGTAAAACCTCTGGATCAAATCAATGCCACGACCACGAGTACCGAAATATAAAGCGAAGGCCACTGGCCAAGACGTTGGACCAAACGCGAGACGGTTCAAGAATCGAGTCGAACCAATATCGAGTGGTCCACTCGGCAAGCCACCGAAGTGGATGAAAAACAAGTTACGCTTGGATGCGTGGTCCACGTTCGAAAGTGAACTTCCGTGGCTCGAAAAATCTCATAGAGCGTTGGTAGAGATTGCTTGCGAGATTCGCGGACGTATAATGTCTGGCGACGAAGTCGGTGTTCAAGCCCTTGGCCTGTTGCGCCAGTGCCTTGGACAAATGGGTGCAACGCCAGTCGACTCTTCGAAAATCAGTTTACCGGATGGCGGCGATACCAATGACCCTTCCGCGAAATATTTCTAGCAAGTGGTTTTTACCGTCATGTCTCGCCTAAGGGCGATTTCACTCTCACGAAATTGAGGGCCAGTAGAGCGGACAAGCTTAGTGCTGACGAGACGGCTAACACGCCGCCTCCCATCACATCGATCAAGAAGCTAAATGCCAGCGGCGCAATTGCTTGAGCCATTCGTGCGGGCGCGCCCAAGATCCCAAGTCGGTAGGCATAATTTTTCGGACCGAAGATCGCCAAGGGCAGCGTGCCGCGTGCGATGGTCAGAATGCCATTTCCTGTACCGTGAAAGATCGCGAACGCTATCGCAGCCGACCCGCCGGTAAGAGCGATTACAGCCGCGCCGATTGGATGCGTGATGCAGGCAAGCCGCGTCGAAAGCAGCGGATGATATTTGCTCAATAAACTTGCTTCAATGATCCGCGCCAACACTTGGGCGGGACCAATGAACGCGCCTGCGGCAACAGCTTGAACACTTGTCGCACCCATCGATTCCAAAATTCTTGGAAGATGCGCCGCCATCGCACCAGTAACGGACCATGCGGCTGCGAATGTAAACGCCAGTAAGATCATGGTTCGGTCAATTGGAACGTGCGGCTTCAGAGCAACGTTGGCGAAAGTCGCTTTGGCGTCCTTCACTTCCGGCAGGAAAAACCAATTCAGCGGAAGGCCGATGAGCAAATGAGCGGCGGCCCACGCGAAGCAGGTATTTCGCCATCCGATGGTCTCCAAGCCCCAAGCCGTGAGTGGCCAACCAATAGTGCTGGCAAATCCTGCGAGTAACGTTATTCCGGTTATCGCTTTCCGCGCTGAGTCCCCATAGATACGACCAAGCGCGCCGAACGCGGCGTCATAGAGCCCAAGCCCCATTCCGACTCCTAGAAAAATCCACGCAACTACAAGGACCGGAATTGAATAGGCACTTCCGAGAATTCCTAGACCAATCGCAAGAATGACATTCGAAATCGATAAGACTTGTCTGCCACCAATGATATCAATTTGGCGACCGACGCGCGGACCAAGAAGAGCCGAGATAACGAGCGACGCAGAGAATGCTGCAAAAATCCAGTTGTTTGAGACGCCAAGGTCGCGAGCGATTGGGTCAGCAAGGATGGCGGGAAGATAATAGCTCGAAGCCCATGCAAGCGTTTGAGTTGTTCCTAACGCGATAATCAGCGGCAATTGTCGGTCGCTCATTTATTTGGCGGTCCTTAAAAACTTTCAGTTCGTCGCGTTGACTCGCGTACAACACTTCTATAGCTCTGGATATATGGAATCGGAAGCCGCAATTCTTTCATTGGCCGCGCTCGCGCAATCGACGCGCCTAGAAGTGTTTCGCATGTTGGTTAAGCATGAGCCGGACGGGATACCCGCCGGGGAGTTGGCGCGCGAACTTGCCGTGCCACAAAATACAATGTCGGCGCATCTGGCAATCCTATCGCGTGCGGGACTCGTTGTGAGTGAACGCCAGAGTCGATCAATCATATATCGCGCGAATCTTGCGGCGTTTCAGCAACTAACGCTGTTTATGATTCAGGATTGCTGCGGCGGGCGGGCAGATGTTTGCGCGCCGCTTATTGAAAGTCTTATGCCTTGCTGTCCCCCGAAAAAGAAGAGGAAAGCGAATGTCTGATAAAATTTATAACGTGCTGTTTCTTTGCACTGGAAATTCTGCTCGCTCCATTCTTGCCGAGTCCATTTTGAGGAAAGACGGTAAGGGCAAGTTCCGCACTTTTTCCGCAGGTAGCGAACCAAAAGGCACAGTGAATCCGTTCGCGATAAAAGTTTTAGAAAGTCTTGAGTATCCAACCGACGGTATGCGCTCGAAAAGCTGGCTGGAGTTTGCCGCTCCAGATGCGCCAGTCATGGATTTTGTGTTTACCGTTTGCGACAACGCGGCTGGCGAAGCGTGCCCACTTTGGCCCGGTCAACCTATGACCGCGCATTGGGGAATTGAAGACCCGGCGTTAGTCGAAGGTACAGACTTGCAGAAGCACGCAGCATTCTTGACAGCCTTTCGTTACCTAAAGAATCGCGTCTCCGCTTTTACGAGTTTGCCATTAGCAGGAATCGACAAACTCTCACTCGGCACACAGTTGCGCGAAATTGGTCGTCAGGAAGGCTCAACGTCAGGCCAGGAAAAAACTGGCTAATGTTTTCATTTGACCTGAAACGGCGGCTGGTTGCGGAGCTTCTTGGAACTGCGTTGCTGGTTATCACTGTAGTTGGTTCCGGCATCATGGCTGAAACCCTCACGAAGGATGTTGCGCTAGCGTTGCTTGGCAATACGATCCCGACTGGCGCAATTCTAGTGGTCCTAATAACGACTCTTGGTCCAATATCCGGCGCACATTTCAATCCAGCCGTAACGCTTGTATTCGCGATAAAGCGCGATCTGACTCCGCTCGAAGCCCTGTCATATGTGGTAGCGCAGATCATTGGCGGCATTGTAGGAACGATCATCGCTCATGCGATGTTTGCTTTGCCGCTTCTCGAAACTTCAATGAAGATTCGAACTGGCGGCGCACAATGGTTTGCGGAGGGCGTTGCTGCATTCGGGTTGGTAGCAACGATCCTAGCGGGTATTCGCTTCGAACGCGCATCTGTGCCGTGGCTAGTCGGACTTTATATCACGGCTGCGTACTGGTTCACGGCTTCAACGTCTTTCGCTAATCCCGCTGTTGCTATCGCGCGATCACTAACGAACACTTTTTCCGGTATTAGGCCAAACGATCTGCCCGGTTTCATCGCGGCTGAAATATGCGGGGCTGTCTTAGCGTTATTCCTAATGCAATGGCTGTTACGTGCCAACCAAGACGCACGCCCGATCAACCCAGAGGCGCAACTATGACTGTTACGATTTATCATAACCCGGACTGCGGCACGTCGCGCAACACGCTGGCAATGATAGTTGCTAGCGGTGAAAAACCCGTCGTGATTGAATCGAGAAGGGAACGCCATATTCCGAACTTGGGTTAGGTGACTCAATATGGACCGATGACCAACTTTTAGATTTTATGCAAACCCATCCGATTTTGATAAATCGACCAATCGTTGAATCGACCAAAGGAACGCGGCTTTGCCGTCCGTCGGAATTAGTTTTCGATTTGCTTGAAGCGCCGGTTCGGTCATTCACAAAAGAAGACGGCGAGACTGTCACCTATGCCAGTTGACCTTCCCAACATCGACGTTGCGAACTTCGAGATGCCCGATATTTTGAAGTTGCATCCGGCGCAGTCGTCGCATCGCCCGCGCATTTTGTTGCTGTATGGTTCTCTTCGCGAACGCTCATATAGCCGTTTCGCGACGATGGAGGCGGCGCGATTGCTCGAAGCGTTCGGCGCGGAAACAAAAATCTTTAATCCGTCTGGCGTGCCGCTTGCTGACGATGCGCCCGCCGATCATCCGAAGGTTCAAGAACTTCGCGATTTATCGACATGGTCAGAGGGGCAAGTATGGTGCAGCCCCGAACGTCACGGTGCGATGACGGGAATTATGAAGACACAAATCGATTGGTTACCTTTAACGTTGGGCGCGGTCAGACCGACGCAGGGCAAGACTCTAGCTGTGATGCAGGTTAGCGGCGGTTCGCAATCGTTCAATGCGATAAATCAGCTTCGAATTTTGGGACGGTGGATGAGGATGATAACAATTCCGAATCAATCATCAGTCGCAAAGGCGTTTGAGCAATTCGACAATGAAGGGCGAATGAAGCCGACCGCTTATTATGATCGCATCGTGGATGTGATGGAGGAGCTTGTGAAGTTCACGCTTCTCACTCGCGATACGTCGACGTATTTGACGAACAGATATAGCGAAAGGATAGAGGCGCGCGTAGCGTTGCAAATGCGCGCTAAGTTATCAGCGCACTAACTATTCGTCCGTTCACGGCGCGTGCCGGGTACAAAGGCTGCATAAGCAGTTGCATCAAACCATCCCCCGCGCTGTAATGGCGCGGGGGATATAAGACCTCATGAAATTTACGTTACGACAAGCCGTCATTATCGTTGCCGTATTGAACTTTGGCTATTTCGGAGTCGAATTCACGATGGCAAGCGCCATCGGATCGGTGGCCCTTTTCGCAGACAGCGTCGATTTCTTAGAAGATGCGTCGATCAATTTACTAATCTTAGTTGGGCTAGGTTGGACCGCGCTTAACCGTGGAAGACTCGGAACCCTTCTAGCAGGTATCCTACTAATTCCTGGCATCGCAACAATCTGGACGGCTTTAGAAAAAGTTGTGACTCCTGTCGCTCCGTCGCCTTTGCCGTTGACGATTACCGGCCTTGGTGCACTCGCGATAAACCTATTCTGCGCTTACCTGCTCGTGCAATTTCGCCATCATCACGGCAGTCTTACGAAGGCGGCTTTCTTGTCTGCTCGCAACGACGCGATTGCTAACATCGGGATCATCGCAGCCGGTCTTCTAACGGCCATAACCGTTTCGGCGTGGCCTGATTTAATTGTCGGTGTTGGCATAGCCATCTTGAATTTGAACGCAGCGCGTGAAGTTTACCGCGCCGCCCGAAAAGAAATTCGTGATGCCGCTACTTGAGATTCCTAGCGTTGGCATGTCTTCTTTATCGCTCCCGCGCTTTACAATCCGCAACCCATTGGGCGACCCTTTTGGTCATTCGTGCCGCCATACTTTCACCGACGAAATAATCAAAATGATCGCTAGTATTGGAAGCAGATAATAATTCGGAACAATCCCCAAAAGATACCCGCCAATAAACGTCCCGACAACCGATCCTACCGCCATGACAAATACGAAGCCTTTATTGCGGCCGAGTACCGAAAAGCCGTCGTCACGGCTGTATCGTGTGAAACCAACCAGCATTGTTGGCAAACTTACCGCCAGCGATAGGCTACCGGCCAATTTAATATCCGCTCGAAATAAAAGGACGAGACAAGGTATCAGGAATTCGCCACCGGCAACGCCCAGTATTGAAGATACTACTCCTATCAAAAATCCAGCGACGATGCCGCACAAAATCAACGTCCCACCGGTGAACAGCGGTGATGCAGTTGTGGTATCGTGAATGAGCAACAGAACGAATGCGATCAAAACTAGCAAGACAGCGATAATCCGATAGAGCGTTTCCGATTTCAGTTTTGTTGCCCATCCTGCTCCAAACCAAGCACCAGCCAAGCTGCCCGCGAGAAGATTTAGAATAATTGGCCAGCTTGCAAACACATCACCGAATGGAATGCTCATTGCCCGAAAAGGAAGGGCAGTTGCAACTACGACGAGGCTGGTCGCTTTATTGAGAATGACGGCTTCTAATCCACGAAACCGAAAAAAACTTATCAGAACCGGCAGTCGAAATTCTGCCCCGCCCAGACCGATAAGCCCACCCAGCGATCCAATCAAAGCGCCGATGCTAAATGTAGCGAACTGATTTTGGCGCGGTTCATTCGTTGACACTCACTGCACCTTTTCATTTGTGGTCTGTCTAGTTTTCGCCTTACCGTCTGCAAAATAGACGATGCTATCGGCGAGACGTTTTACTTCGTTCTCATCATGAGACACGTAAACCATCGGAATAGCGGCTTCGTCCCGAAGCCGCTCTAGGTAGGGGAAAAGTTCTGCCTTCCTCGCTTCATCAAGTGAAGCCATCGGCTCATCGAATAAAAGTAAAAGCGGTTTTGATAACAATGCTCGACCGATTGCCACTCGTTGTTTTTCGCCGCCGGACAGCGCACCAATTCGACGTTCTAAAATGCTGGTAATATCTAACAGCGACACAATCCTATCTTCATGCGTAGAATTTCGCGGCAGTCGATTCATGCTTCGACCATAGACGAGATTTTTCATGACGTTCAGGTGAGGAAAAAGACGATGCTCTTGGAAGACGTATCCAATCCGTCTTTTGTGAACCGGTAAGTCAATGTGCTTGTCTGAATCGAACAGCACCGTTTCGCCAATCGTGATACGACCCTTATCAGGCTTCAAAAGCCCGGCGATCATATTGAGAGTCGAAGTCTTGCCCGAACCCGACGGGCCAAATAGCGCGGTCGCGCGGCCACTCGCGTGGAAAGCCACGTCAATGTTAACGCGGCCAAGATTCTTTTGAGCAGTGATTTGAAGCATCGTCCCGCACGGATGAGCGCCTTGCGGCGGCTGCTTGTTATGCCCGTTATCCGTCGTGCCGGTGTGCTGCACAGCTTGCTTACGGCAAGCAGTGGGGTAACGCCAGTTTGCACCAATAAATTTACTTCCGCTAGCTCTTTCGATCTTCCTTGTCCGTCCCGCGCTTTACAATCTTGATCTGATTATCAGGCCAAGGTCGCTGCAACTTCAATGCTTCGTTCGCGGGAGCGTTTAGCCATGTGTTCCAATCGTCTTCGCGTAGAATAACCGGCATTGCCTTCGGATGAATTGGTCCAACCACCGCATTAGGTTCGGTCGTGAGGAAGCCATAAACATTGTGCGGTCCCTCGACTGGTTTGGATTTTGTCCCACGCGGGCCGTTATACACGCCCCAAATTCCGGCAAACGCGAATGTCGGACGATCATCGTTGAGTGCGAACCACACCACGTCTTTCTTGCCCGTTTTAGGATTGGGCTTTTGATCATACTCGGAAAAGCTGTTCACCGGCACAAGGCAACGGCTCTCCGGCTTGAGCCACCGACGCCAATGCGGTGATGCCGTGTTGCGTATGTTCGTTATCGGAGCGTTGCCGAATTGTGGGGGTCCGGGCATACCCCAGCGCATCATGCTCAACGCACGTTCGCTATTTGTCATGTGCACGACCGGTGCAACACCGTCGGGGAATATCCCCGGCGATGGCGGCATGTTACCGGCGTTGTCGTGAATGATATTAAAGAGGCGACGAATAGCCTCTTGGTTGGTTGTCATACTGTAGAGGTTGCACATGCGGCACTCAAACCACGGAGAGATTCATTCTGATATAACGCGCACATGTACCCTCCCGACCCAACCCGCGCCTTTCCTGTATCGACTATTTGAAATCACCTTGAACGAAAAATCATCTGTACCTTTGAAGCCGTTGTTGGGTTGGTACGCCACACCGTATGGGCCGTCGCGTCCAGCTATTCCATTCTTCGGCTTGTTCTCGATTTCAATACCAGCGATGTGCTCAGGATGATTCATTCTCGTGGAGCAAGCACTGCCGTCAGTTATGCGCCATGCTGAACGAATTGCATCCCGACCAAAACTCCAAGGAATCGGCGGATGTTCACATTTCGCTGCAGCGAGAGTTGACGAAATAGACAAAAAACTAAGAGCCAAAATATATTTCAACTTTGTGGGACGAACCATAAAATCACCTTTTGAAAGCAAACCTTCTTAATGCGCTTAAATGTTCTGAAAATTACAGTCTATCTTTCTCCCGGCCACCAAACGGCTGGCGGGTCTGTCGCTGAAATCTTAGTGGCCCGTAACGCTACCAAGCAACTTCTTTTGTACGGATAGCCGCGAACCTTCGAACAATCTTTGCAACGTGACCTGACGGATATTTTGGACCAGCGGGATAGAGACTACTGCATTGCTAAGCTCCGATCCAGATGGGGTGTTGCCGGGGTTGATGTCTGCGGTGCCGGTGGTCGATAGTTCAGCGATGAGTGCGGTCGTATCGTGTTGTAGTGCTTGCGCCATTGCTCGATGACGACGGTGGCTTCCTTTAAGCTGTAGAAGATCTCCCCATTGAGCAGTTCATCGCGCAGTTC
>JAPLPA010000032.1 GCA_026400415.1 Afipia sp.
CGGCCTTGCGCCATCAGCACATCGACCTGCCGAAGCTTCGCAACAATCTCTTCCGCTGTATGCCTCTTCCTTGCCATCGATCTCATCCTCCATCCGAAAAATATACTTCAGGGAGGACCACTTCAAAGGGGGCAGATCAACGGCGAGGAACGCACCGCCGATCTCACTCAAGATTTATTAGATATACGTTGTCTCAAGATGTTTGGATCAGCTTCCTAGATAGGCGGGTAGGGCGTATTCCTTGCAGCCTCATGCTCGGCGGGCTACATCACCTAAATTCGCATTTGATTTAGGACAGGTACAGCCAAAGTTCATTCGTGCTCGCCGTCATGGCGACGACCCAAACCGGACACAAACAACTTAGGCTTCATTGCAGCGACCGTATAGGTTGCGACCGTAATCGCTGCTGCAGCTATCAAAACAACATGCCCGATCACGCTTGCAGCAAGAAATGTGTAACTGCCGATTGCTAGCGAAAAACTAACTGCCCACATCAACCCCAACGCCTGAAAAACATAATGCCGAATGGCAACATCAGGAATGTGGCGAAGCGGACTCACATCATGATTAAATATATAGTTCCATGCGTAAACTATGAACTTCCTCATTGAAACATCCACACGATACGGTCTCTCCTCCTAGTGTCAAAAAAGATACTTTGGTGTTATGTCGAAATGGGAAAACCAGAAGACAGCTATAACACCAACATTATTTGCGTGTGCTCCTCGCTCGACACAAAGGTGGAAAGTGTCAAGTAGTGCGGCGCTTACCGTCGGGACAGGTCACCCCGTTGTCGCCTCTAGTTCAAGTTGGTTCTTTCGAGCAATTTGAGACGCCCTACTGAAAACCTGCTCGCGTTTCTTGTCCTTACCCTGGAGTATCGATTCCAATTCCAACAAAGACCGTCTGATCCAGGTTTTAACGGTGTTTACGGGTATTCCAGTCCGTTTTGAGATCTGTTCCCGACTTTCACCGTGAATGTAGGCGGCGATGATGAGATCGCGTCTGGTTGGATGAAGGGCCTGCAAGGCGGAAAATACGTTGTGCTGTTCCTGTATTGCCGTTCGTTGATCTTCCAAGGTCTCGATTGTTTCAAGAGCCGTGGGACCGTCGGCGGGCAGTTTCAGCAACTCTGAATCGTCTGAATAGATTTCTCGCGCCGGCTTTCTGACTAGGTCAATCGCCAGATTTCGGGCAATGGTAATCATCCAGGTCATCGGTGACCCACGTAACGAACGATAAGAACTCGCGCTTCGCCAAATGCGCACGTAGGCTTCTTGGATAATTTCCTCGGCGAGATCCGAGCGTTTAACGATCGTCAGGACGGTGGAAAACAACTTTCCCTTGGTTACGGCGTATAGTGCCGCAAAAGCGGATTGGTCCTTACCATCACGAATCGCCGCCAACAGGCGTTCCAGTTCTTTTGATCCCGACTCTGTTGCAGTCATTGCGCGCATTGTTTTTTCCTGAATGACAAAAGCACCAAGCTGTGTTGCGACCCGGTCGAATTGGCTTGGGTGATCCAGAATACCGAAGAGGCCTTACTCGATGGGGGCGAAGGTCTGTATCGCGACGAAGCCGGCCAACGATGCGAGAGCCGTGACAAACGTTCCCCAAATCATATCTACGATGACGACGTTAAGGGGCCAGCGGCTAAGCGTCGCGAGATTGGTAAGATCGTAAGTCGAGAAAGAAACAAGACCCAGAAGTGCGCCCAAAAGTACTGCCGAAATCCAGCTACCTGTCTTCACGGACGGCAATACAGCGAACACGACGATGCCTACGAAATAGATCGAGTATAGTGCTCCGGCGGCGACCAAGTTTGGCCTATCTGCGAGCAGGTCTCCAAGCGCACTTCGGTAGAACCCGATTGTGCGGGTCAGCCAAATGAAGTCAGCCGCTAGGAATACCGCCGCTGTCGCAGCGTATGCAGTAATGAAACGTAGCATCAACGCACCTTTTTGTGTGTGGGTCTATATTCCAAAGAGCGGCTGCAATAGGCGAGCCAGCATACTCTTGAATCGTAGTGGCGCATCGGTTACGGCCAAACAAATGCAATCCTCACCCGCGCCCGCAAATGGCTGATGCTCAGTTCGCTCATCTGTTTCAGCAATGTCACCGCGATGCAGAACGGTATCGCGATCGCACAAAGAACCGGTGAGTATGAGTGTGAGTTCACGCCCTCCATGGCCGTGAGAAGGCACCGTTAATCCGCTTTGAAATCGGAGAAGTCTTGCCTTGGATCTTGAGTCCACGGTTTCGATAGAGATTTGCTGTACCCGAGGCGCCAACCGTTTCCATCGCAATGTATCAAGATCCCCTCCAACATAACTACGGAGCGGCTCAGGAATTGTCGCGTTTGTAAAAAACTGCGGCATTGGAGTCCTCGACGGTGATGGATCACTTTTAATACGATCAAGAACAGTAGACATCAGAGTCGGAGATATCTCAGTTTCTTTCAGCGAATCGAGCATGTACCCGCCTAAGGAATCGACCGAATTATTGCGCGAGCGACAATGTGGACAGAGTGCAAGATGAGTTGCAACGAGTAGGCTAGCCGCTTCATCGAGCGTACCGGCGGAA
>JAPLPA010000203.1:0-2810 GCA_026400415.1 Afipia sp.
CATCCCCACCGGACGGGTGGTGGAAGTCGGTACGCAGGTGACGATCTGACGCCGCTTGATTTTTCTCCTGTAAAAAGGGAGTTTGAGCGCCGTTCGCGCGTTCTCGGGAGGCAGTTTTGACGGGCCAGATTCCAAAAGTTCACGATCTGTCGGCGGATGACGTCGCCGCGGGAATCAAGGACGGACGTTATTTGTTGATCGACGTTCGTGAACAGAACGAAGTGGCGGCCGAGGCCTATCCCGATGCGCTGGTGCTGCCGCTATCAACCTTCGATCCTAACGATATTCCCGACCCTAAAGGCAAGACCGTGGTTTTCGCTTGCCGCTCCGGCAAACGCTCGGTCACCGCATCACTGGCTGCACAGGCGGCCGGTAAGGCCCATGACTCGCATTTGGCCGGCGGTATGCTGGGATGGAAAGCGGCTGGTCTTCCGTCCAAGACCGGCGGCTGATCTCACATGAACAAGATTTTTGCGGGGCTGCCGAATACAATTTTTGACGTGATGTCGCAGGCCGCGCGCGATCTCAACGCCATCAATCTGGGGCAGGGCTTTCCGGAAGATCCGGGGCCGCTGGATGTCCGCGAGAAGGCAGCGGACGCAGTTCTCAACGGTTACAATCAGTACCCGTCCATGATGGGTATCCCTGAACTTCGAAATGCCGTGGCCAAACACTACGCGCATTGGCACGGCCTGAAGCTTGAGCCGATGAGTGAGGTGATGATCACCTCCGGGGCAACTGAAGCGCTAACCGGCGCGATCCTCGGCCTTGTCGAGCCGGGCGACGAGGTTCTGGTTTTCCAGCCGATGTACGACTCCTATGTGCCAATTATCCGGCTAGCTGGCGGCATTCCGAAATTCATTCGTCTTGAGCCGCCGCATTGGCTTTTGCCGGAGGAAGCGATTCGCAAGGCTATCACTCCGAAAACCAAATATGTCATCTTCAACAATCCGCTCAATCCGGCCGCTGTCGTATATCCGCGCGACAACATCGAAATGCTAGCGCGCATCTGCCAGGAGTTCGATCTGATCGCGATATGCGATGAAGTATGGGAACATGTTGTGTTCGACCGTCGCGACCACATCCCGCTGATCACGATCCCCGGCATGCGTGAGCGCACGGTCAAGATTGGTTCAGCAGGGAAAATCTTTGGGCTGACTGGCTGGAAAATTGGGTTCGTCTGCGCGGCACCGCATATTTTGCGGGTGCTGACGAAGTCGCATCAGTTCATTACGTTCACAACTGCGCCGAATCTTCAGGTTGCGGTGGCTTACGGGCTTGGCAAAGCGGACGATTATTTTATCAAAATGCGTGCGGACCTTGCGCGCAGTCGCGACCGGCTGAGCGATGGCCTGTCTCAAATCGGTTTCCCCGTGCTCAAGTCACAAGGCACTTATTTCGTCAACGTCGATCTCGCGCCCTTAGGTTTGAATGAAACCGATGAGGCGTTCTGCAAGCGCCTTGTTCATGAACACAAGGTAGCGGCGATCCCGGTGTCGGCGTTCTACGAGCAAGATCACGTGACGTCGGTGTTACGATTTTGTTTCTCGAAGAAAGACGAAACTCTCGACACAGCGCTGGAGCGCCTGTCGCACGTCCTTCATGCCTGAGTGAAAGATGATGAGAAAGCTGTCTGAAAAAATCTGGATTTTTTTGGCAATCACGGTGCTCGCAATCGTGCCGACCGCCGCGAATGCGCAGGAGCGCAGCGTTAATTTCTACAACTGGTCGAACTATATGGCGCCGGGCGTGCTTGAGCAGTTCACCAAGGAAACCGGTATCAAGGTCACTTACGACACCTTCGATGCCAACGAGACGCTCGAGACGCGGCTGCTGGCTGGAAAATCCGGTTACGATGTTGTGGTGCCGACGGCGTATTTTCTGCAGCGCCAGATCACGGCGGGTATTTTTCAAAAACTCGACAAGTCAAAACTTCCAAACCTTGTCAACGCGTGGCCCGAAGTGACCAAGCGCCTGGCGGTGTACGATCCGGGCAATGTGTATGCGGCGAACTACATGTGGGGCACCACCGGCATCGGCTACAACGTCAAATCGGTGCGCGAGATTCTCGGAGCCGATGCGAAAATCGAGTCGTGGGATATTGTCTTCAAGCCTGAAAATCTTGCGAAGTTCAAGGATTGTGGAATCCACATGCTGGATTCAGCGGACGATATTTTGCCAGCAGCGTTGAATTATCTCGGCATCGATCCCAATTCGACCAAACAAGCCGATCTCGATAAGGCCGCCGATCTTGTCAGCAAAGTGCGGCCTTATGTCCGCAAATTCCATTCATCGGAATATCTGAGCGCGCTGGCGACGGGCGAAATCTGTTTCGTGGTCGGCTGGTCCGGAGACATCAAACAGGCGCAGAGCCGCGCTGCGGAATCCAAGAATGGCATCGAGATCGGCTACGCGATACCGAAGGAGGGCGCGCAGATGTTCTTCGACAATCTCGCAATTCCTGCGGAAGCCAAGAATGTCGCCGAGGCGTATGAACTGATCAATTACCTCTATCGTCCGGACGTGGCGGCGAAGAACTCGGACTATCTGTCATATGCCAACGGCAATCTCGCCAGTCAGAAGCTGATCGATCCGAAGATTTTCAACGACAAGACGGTTTATCCGGATGAGGCGACATTGAATCGCCTGTTCGTCATTACGGCGCGAGATGCGCCGACCCAGCGCACGATCAATCGGCTGTGGACCCGTGTGAAGACCGGCCGTTAATCAGCGCCAGCGGCGATGCAGCCACAGCCATTGTTCGGGATGCTCGCGAACCCAGCCTTCGATCACACTCGTGACGGCTTGCA
>JAPLPA010000203.1:2865-11275 GCA_026400415.1 Afipia sp.
CTCGTGACGGCTTGCATTGTTCCCTGCACGTCGATCTTGCCTTCAGAATCGCGAACCGGTGTCACTTCCTCCGATAGCTCCGCGCGAAAGCGATGGTTCGGGAGTCGTACGATCCGTGCTCCGACGATCGGACATTCAACCTGTCGCGCGAGGCGCGCAAGCAAGGGGTTGGCCTTCGTCGTTCGCCCGAAGAATGTGACGTCGACGCCACGGCCGAAATACTGATCGACCAGCATGCCGACGTGCACGCCTTTTTGCAGCGCCTGCGCGAGGCGTAATGGGGCATCATGCGTGGTGGCAATCATTGTGCCCATATTGACCGACCGAATATCCTGAATGGCGCGGTCGACGGATGCGATGTTGGGCCTACGAAACAGTATCGCCGAATCCAGTCCGTATGCCGGACCTGCGAGTGCGGGCAGTTCCCAATTCGCCAGATGGCTCGCGAACAGCAATGCACCTTTGCCGTCGTCGCGAAGCTTGATGAAGCGCGCGACGGAGTCGGGCGGTATTTCGACGCGGCCAACGCCTGGACGGCTTTCGTCAAAATCCCAGATGCTATCGATCTGCGCAAATTCCGCGCCGACGCGCCCGAGATTGTCCCACACGCCGGTCAGAATAGTTTCGATCTCATCCGGCGATTTTTCGGGGAATGCTGCTTGCAGATTTGCGCGCCCGGTTTTCTGCTCCGGAAACCACGGACCGATTACGCGCGTAACTGACGCGAAAAAATCCGCCGTTTTGTCGGGATCGAAATTACGAACGAGCTTTAACAGTCCGACAGCGATCGCACCGATCAGCGCGCCGGTGACAGGCTTGAGCGCATCGCGCAGGATTGCCCGGGCACGGAGGAAGAGGCGTTGCATCAGAACGTGATGACGATTTTGCCGAACACCTGGCGGCTTTCCATACGTGTGAGCGCTTCGCCGACATTCTCAATCGGTACTTCGGTATCGATCACGGGTTTCATGCCCCCGGCCATCTTGTCGAGACTCTCTGCGATGTTCTTCATCGTCGCGCCGAACGAACCGAAAATCCGGTACTGCTGTTGAAACAACTGCATGAGATTGAGTGTCGTGGTCGGACCCGAAGTTGCGCCACAGGTGACAAGCCGTCCACCGCGTTTCATGCAAAGCAATGAGCCGCTGAACGTATCGGCCCCGACATGCTCGAATACGACATCGACACCCTTCTTTTTGGTGATCTTACGCGTCTCACCCTCGAAACGATCTTTGCGATAATTGATGACATGGTCCGCGCCAAGCGCCTTGACGCCTTCGATTTTGGAATCGTCGCCGACCGTCGTGATGACCGTGCAGCCAATGGCCTTTGCCATCATGATTGCAACAGTGCCGATGCCCGAGCCGCCTGCGTGAACCAGCACAGTCTCGCCGGGAAGGAGTTTGGCGTTGTCGAACAGCATGTGCTGAACTGTCGAAAATGCAATCGGCGCGCAGGACGCATCGCGGTCGGAGACGCCGTCTGGAACAGGGATGACAAGGCGTTCGTTTAGATTCATCAACTCACGAGCGAAGCCGTCGACGTGAAAGCCCATGATCCCCGCGACGTTCTCGCAGAGATTGTCGCGGCCTGCTTTGCATGCCGGGCAGACACCGCATGTCAGCGCGCCATACATCACAACCTTCTGGCCAGGTTTGAATCTCGTGACGCCTTCGCCAACGCTTGCAATCTCGCCGGAAGCTTCCGCGCCGACGACGATCGGCAGCTTGCGCTTGGCGAATGCCATTCCGCGGTAGCCCCACACATCGATGTGGTTCAGTGCAACGGCCTTGACACGAATCTGGACTTCACCGGCCGCAGGCGGCGGTGGCGGAGGAATATCCGCAACCACAAGCTGGCGATCGGCAACGAGAGTGAGCGCACGCATAAGACCGTGCCTCCGGCACGAAATGGTGGTGAATTGTCGGCTGGATATCGCCGGTTCGCAGGGTGGCGTCAACCGCCCGAAGGCTTGTGTTAATGCCTAGATCGGCTCGCGGGTGAGGATCAACGACGCGTTTTGTCCGCCGAAGCCGAACGAGTTGGACATCACGGCAGTAACTTTGGCGTCGCGGGCCTTGTTGGGAACGACATCGAACGGGATTGCGGGGTCCGGAACATCGTAATTGATGGTCGGCGGAATCCGCTGGTGTTCAAGCGTCAGCAGCGAAAACACCGCTTCGACCGCGCCGGCGGCGGACAGTGTGTGGCCGACCATCGACTTGTTCGACGACACCGGAATCTCCTTGGCGCGTTCGCCGAAGACCATTGAGATGCCGAGATATTCCATCTTGTCGTTTTCAGGCGTTCCGGTGCCGTGCGCGTTGATGTAGTCGATCTGTTCGACGCCCATGCCGGCGTCCGTCAGCGCATTGCGCACGCATCCGACGATCGGCTTCCCATCGGGGCTTGAACGGGTACGATGAAACGAATCCGCCAGCTCACCGCAGCCGGCGACGACGCCAAGAATTTTCGCGCCTCGTGCGGTGGCGGCCTCAAGACTCTCAAGCACCAGCGCACCTGCACCCTCGGCCATGACGAAGCCATCGCGATTTTTCGAGAAGGGACGCACAGCCGCTTGCGGCGGATCGTTGTTAGTTGAAAGCGCCGACAGCAGCGAAAAACGGATCAACGCTTCAGGATTGACCGAGCCGTCGGTTGCCACACACAGCGCAGCGTCGGCTTCGCCTCGACGGATCGCCTCAACGCCGAGCTGGATCGCAGTTGCTCCCGACGCGCATGCGGTCGACAACGAGATCGGCGAGCCCTTGGTGCCGAATTCTTCCGCAATATGATCGGCGACCGATCCAAAGATGAACCGATGATGGAAGTTCTCATATTTTCCGCCGCCGCTGGCGCGCATCAGCAAATCGTAGTCGATACCCGATTTCAATCCGGTTGCGCGCGCTACTTCCTGACGCGGATGCCATTCAAGCTCGACAGGTGCAACCGCCAGAAATAACGGTCCCGGAAAATCGCCCTTGGTGCCGATGTTCGATTGGGCAATGGCTTCTTGTGTGGCGACATCCGCCAATTTCTCGGACATCACGGTGGATGAGAATGGCTCAACCGGAATGAAATCTATGGCGCCTGCCATGGTTGTCTTCAGGCCGTCGGTTGGAAAGCGTGTGATGGTGCGGATGCCGGATTCACCCGCGGACAATTTGGCCCAATTGTCGGATTTACCAGCGCCGAGTGAGGTCACAACGCCCATGCCAGTGACGACGACGATGGGCCGTCCGAACTTGTCGCGATTTGCTGACATCGTCTCCCCCACGCCGTTCGACTAAATCGCTTCGACCAGTGCCATACCTTCACCGCGCCAGTGACCGGCTCCGACAACAACAATCTGGGATGGCGGCTTGGTCATTTCAACCTCAAGGCCGGTAGGATCGTTGGCGGCGAATAGTTTACCCCGCGAAATCGAGAGCGCCGCGAGCGCGATGCCCAACGGGAATTGCGCTTCCATGGTGTGCCCGAATGCAGTGCCGGTCGCGCGGATGGGAATGCCGCGATGCTTGTCCAAAAATGCGCGCTCTTCGGCGGTGACAGGTTGCGCACCCGTCGCACCTGTAATGATCGCGGCAGCATTGCCGATCGAACCCAGCTTTGCCCATAGCTTGTCAAGAACTAAGGTCACGGCACTCGCCGATTTACGTCGCGCATGGTCGGCGACGACATTCGAGAGTTTTGCAAACGGTTTTGCCCCGCGCGCCTGTGCATGTTCCTTGGATTCGATCACCAGAAACACGCCACCGGACGCAAGCGCAAAACCATTGTCGCGCTTCCACACTGGCTCGAATTTGTCCTTGAGATTGAACCCGCCGAACTCGTAGAGCATCAGCAGGTCTTTGCGCTCACCATTCTGGGCCGCGCCGACGAGAGCGATATCGCTTTGACCGGCCGCGATACGTGCGAGCGCAATGCGTGCCGCATCGGCGCCTGCCGCTTCTTCGCCCATAAATGTTCGCGACGAGCCGGTGACGCCGTGGACGATGGCGATGTTTCCAGCGAGCAGATTGGAGAGTTGCGCGAGAAACAGCGTCGGGCGCAAATCGTTCATCAGCCGTTCGTTAAGAAAACCGGGCGCGGCATTGCCTTGAACGTCGGCGTTGAGAATTGCCGCGTCCACCGTGAGATCGCGTTCGCCGCCGCCGGCCGCGACAATCATGTCGGTGCGGCTAAGAATTTCAGCATTGCCCTTGATGCCAGCCGAATCCAGCGCAAGACCGGCAGCGTAAGTGCCGATGCGCTGCCATGCTTCCATCTGGCGCTGTTCTTTCTTTGGAATTTGTCCTTCGAAAGCAACCTTAGCCATCGGATGAACGATGTAAGGTGCGTACGTCGCGACGTCTGCATTTACCTGACCGGAGTTAAGCGCATCCCAATGCGCGTCGAGTCCCTCGCCAAGCGATGACGCGATGCCGATGCCGGTGATCCATGCCTCGCGGGGCTTGGTTTCAACCATGAGCCATGGCCTCGCGGGGAAAGCCGATCTTTGTCGCCATAGCTTCCATATGTCCGCGCATATCAGCGTTAGGGAATGGCGTGTGGCGGAAGGTGAGCGTGGCGTTGCATTTCAATTTGCCGCCGACTTTGATGTTTGCTTCGGTCATGGCGTAGCCCGATCCGTCATGCGCCAGTTTCGCGTCGATGGTAAGAAGATCACCCGGAACAACGAAGTCGCGCATCTTCGCATCCTTGATGGCAGCGAGAAATGGCATGCGCTCGAACTTCAGCAGCGCGATCAACAGCCAGCCCGATGTTTGTGCCATGGCCTCGGTGAGCAGCACGCCAGGCATCAGCGGATAGCCGGGAAAATGCCCCTCGAAAATTGTATTCTCTTTCGGCACCTGGGCTTCGACCGTGATCGTGCGTTCGCCAATGTCGAGAGCGGCGATGCGATCAATCAGCTGAAAGTATTCCAGATGCATGGCGGGCGCGTCATGCGCCCTTGGCGGCGACCAATTCGTCGATACGCGCGCTGAGGTTTTTCAGGACGAAATACTGCTCGGTCGTCGCCTTGCCATCGTTGACTTCCTGCGTCCATTTTTCGAGTGGCAGCTTGATGCCGAATGCCTTGTCGATGGCGAAGGCGATATCGAGAAAGTCGAGGCTGTCGATGCCCAGATCGTCGATGGCGTGGCTTTCCGGGGTGATCGTGTCTCGTGGGATGTCGCAGGTCTCAGCGATGATCGTCGCAACCTGATCGAATGTGGAAGCCATCGTTAAGCCTTTGGTATTTCAGATGAAATTCTATGATTGCGGACCTCCGTCAGAGGCCGGCTCGGATGCAAAGGCCCGTATAACGGAGGCAAGCTCCGAGTTCAATGCCGGGGTCGAGCAACCTGGCAGGCGGACGGCGATGGAATCCGGGGGTTAATCCTTGGGTGAGGAGATATGGGCGCAGTCGCGCCGGCCCATCAGCACGCAATCCTGCGCCTTACGCAGATCCGCGAGCTTGATCGCTAGCCAAATGCCCGCGAATGTCAAAACGGCAGTAAAGAGGATCGCCGCCACATTGGTGATCATCCGGTGGCGGTAGTCGTCCGGAGCGGTCTGATCCCCAGACGGGAACCTCGCATCAGGCTGAGCGCTTGCATTCCGCACCCCACCCCGCGCGCGCGACAGCGTGCGTGGACGAAACTTGAGAATCTGGTGGTCTTCGTTGCTCATTCTCGGCTGCCGGTTGGGCATTGGACCATTCGCTTCTAGCACGCGTCGCGCGATCCGCGCAGCGCAATACCGACCTCTCGGCGCAGACCCGCGGATAACTATTTCGGCACCCGCCCCATCATATAGAATTCATCGTTCGGACGCATATCCGTGACGCTGGCCATCCGGTTCGACAGCGCAAAGAAAGCGGTGATCGCGGCGATATCCCAAATGTCGTCATCGCTGAATCCGTGGCCGCGCAGAACCTCGAAATCCTTCGGCGATGTACTCTGCGATTCCATGCAGACCTTGACGGCGAAATCCAGCATCGCGCGCTGGCGCGGTGTTATGTCGGCCTTGCGATAGTTGTTCGCGATCTGATCGGCGATCAGCGGATTCTTGGCGCGAATTCGAAGAACCGCGCCGTGCGAGATCACGCAGTAATGACATTGATTGGCGGCGCTGGTCGCGACCACGATCATTTCACGTTCAGCCTTCGTGAGGCCGCCGTCTTTTTCCATCAGCGCATCATTATAGGCAAAGAACGCGCGGAATTCGTCGGGCCGATAGGCAAGCGCAAGAAACACATTCGGCACGAAGCCGGATTTTTCCTGCACGCCGAGAATTCGCGTGCGGATGTCGTCCGGCAGCGAATTCAACGATGGCACGGGAAATCGGCTGATTGGATGTTGGGTCATTCGTCGATCCGGCAGGAGATAGATTTCTCCAACCATAGACGAAGGCTGTCGACGAGCAAAGCAATCCCGGGCGCGGATCAGGTGCGCGTCAGCGCAGCGGTTTCTTCAACAGCGAGAAGCGGTCGGGGTCGAGCCCCATTGAGGGCTGCAGCATGGGAGCTTCCGGAACGCGCGGCGGTAGACGTTCGCCTCCGCGGTCGTTGAAAGTTGGATCGTTGGGCGCCTCACGATGGGACGTGGCACCACGCCAGCGTTCCAGCACCGAGCTGACGAAATTGATGTCGTGGCCGGTATGCGCGGTCGGTGTTGTCGTCGAGGTTGCTTCGGTCCGCGGCAATTGATGGGCGGGCACTTCTTTGAATCGCAAGCGTGTTGGAAGTGCGACGCCTTCGCCGAACGCCAGCACTTCCCGCGTGCCCAAGGATGGAACGAACGACAACAGGTTTGCGGCAGCATCCGAGACGGCGGATCGCAGCAATGCCTGGTCGCGCTCGTTGGCAAGCCGCATCGCGAACAGCGTATTGCACTGTGAAATGATGGTTGCGTCCAGTTCGGCCGGGCGCTGAGTCACCAGTGCAAGATAGACGCCGTATTTACGGCCTTCCTTTGCGATGCGCGATACCGCCTTGCGAGTTGGACCGAAGCCTACGCCGCGATCGGCAGAGGCGTAACGATGCGCTTCCTCGCAGACAAAGAGCATTGGCGAGGCGCCATCGCTCCACAGCCCGAAATCGAACGCCATGCGACACAACACCGACACAACTGAATCGACGACCTCAGCCGGGAAACCGGCAAGCTGCATGATTGTCATCGGCTTGCCATTCGCGGGCAGGCGGAACAGCATGCTGAGGACTTCTGCCATCGTGTCGCCGCCGACGTTGGCGTTCTCAAACATGAACGAATAACGCGGATCGTTCTTCACGGTTTCGATGCGCGAGATAAGCTTGTGATAGACGATGCGTGAGGAACGGTTCTCGAGTTTGCCCATGCGTTCGTCGATCAGCGCGATCAGATCGACGATGCGATAAGGCACCGGCGTATCCGCCGTGTAGCCAACGGTCTTGGCGTCGATGCGCTTGAGGCTGCCGCGATCTGCGTTTTGATATTGTGTGTAATTGGTTTTTGCGACCGGAATAAGCTCGACCAGAACTTCGAGTTCTTCCGGCACGCCGGGCCGGCCGCCGAACAGCACATCGACGATTTCTTCAAAATTGAAAAGCCAGAACGGCAATTTCAGATTGCGCGGATTGAGGACGTTGGCCCGAGCGCCGAAGCAGCGGCCATATTCGTTATGCACGTCGAGCAGGAAAACGCGTAAGTTTGGCCGCACCAGCAAGATCTCGTTCAGCAGCAGCGACACGCCGCTGGATTTGCCGACGCCGGTGGAACCGAGTACGGCAAAATGTTTGCTGAGCATGTCCTCGACATCGACATAAGCTGTGACGGTAGGGTCCTGCTGCAGTGTGCCGATATTAATTTGCTCGACGCGGGATGGCGCGTAGACGGTGCGCAGTTGCTCATTGCCAAGAAGATCGACGAGATCGCCGATCACAGGATAGCAGGTGACGCCGCGCTGAAACTTCGCGCTGGGACCACTGCTGATTTCTCCGAGCAAATCGACCGACGCATTTGCAATATAATTGTCGGGCGTAAGCACTTCTTCACGCGTCACTTCCGTAATCATCGCAACGATAGTCGTTGTCGACGTCCTGATCCCGAAAAACTGTCCGACGGTCGCCCGCATGCTTGAAAGAGTGGCGGGGCCATTGGACAAAATTCCGATACGCGCCTGCGATCCGCGGACCGAAATCACACGTCCGAGCGGGGCCGCTTGTGTTGACGTCAACATGTTTGGGTTTTGCCTGTCTGCGCCGTGCATTTTGCGGACTATGCAATGGCTTACTGGACAAACGGTTAAATGCGATATCGCGCATTGTATGCGTCGCTATCGGCTGACCGCCGTCCGTTGCGATGACCCAGGCGCGAGGACAGAAAAAGGCACATTTACAAAGGGGTATTTTGATATTGGATGGCGTTCGCAAAAATGAGCTAAAATT
>JAPLPA010000203.1:11288-11602 GCA_026400415.1 Afipia sp.
AACACATTGTTAACTCTGGTTTTATCGGGTTTGGCAAAGAGGCCGTTCAGTCGAAATTGCCGAAGCCTGCGGCGCAAGCGGCGTGTGGCTGAAAGCGGGGGTAGACCGCGGCGCGCAGCCCCTTTATATCCAGCCCACCATCGATTTGTGCGATCGGAAACATCCAGCAATGCACGTGGCATTGCCAAGGGGTTCACTCGGCATCTTTGGGGAATCGTCCAATGGTAGGACATCAGACTCTGACTCTGAGTATCTAGGTTCGAATCCTAGTTCCCCAGCCAACCGGTCCCGGTCGAAGAGACGTGGCGGTTGAA
>JAPLPA010000427.1:0-573 GCA_026400415.1 Afipia sp.
CAGGCCGACCACATCGAGACCGAGCGCGAGTTCGCGCGTCTGGCGCTCGAGCTCGGCAATCATCGCCGGATCGAGCGAGTGAGGCGGCAGCGAACAGGCCGAGTCGCCGGAATGAATACCGGCCTCTTCGATATGCTCCATAATGCCGACGACGAATGTGTCCTTGCCGTCGCACAGGCAATCGACGTCGATTTCGGTTGCGTCTGACAGATAGCGATCGAACAGCAACGGATTCTTGCCGAGCACGGTGTTGATCTGCCCGGTCTTGTCGTTCGGGTACCGCGCCTTTACGTCGGCAGGTACCAACTCGGGAAGCGTACCGAGCAGATAATCGCCGAGTTGGGATTCCTCACGGATGATCTGCATCGCGCGACCGCCGAGCACGTAGGATGGACGCACGACAAGCGGAAGACCTAGATCGGCGGCGACCAGTCGTGCCTGCTCGACCGAATAGGCGATGCCGTTTTTCGGCTGCTTCAGCCGAAGTTTATCCAGCACGCGCTTGAAGCGGTCGCGATCTTCGGCGAGATCGATGGCGTCGGGCGAGGTCCCAAGAATAGGCACATTCGCTTC
>JAPLPA010000427.1:589-4291 GCA_026400415.1 Afipia sp.
GGCGTCTGACCGCCGAACTGAACGATGACGCCGTGCAGCTTGCCGTTTGTTTGCTCGGTGTCGATAATTTCTAAAACATCTTCAGCAGTGAGCGGCTCGAAATAGAGACGGTCGGCCGTGTCGTAGTCGGTGGACACTGTTTCGGGATTGCAGTTAATCATGATGGTTTCGTAGCCGGCGTCGTGCAGAGCGAAGCACGCATGGCAGCAGCAATAGTCAAACTCGATGCCCTGGCCGATGCGGTTCGGACCGCCACCCAGAATGATGACCTTGTTTTTGTTCGATGGTGCGCTCTCGTCGACCGTCTTGCCGGCGAACGGAGACTCGTAGGTCGAATACATATAGGCGGTCGGCGACGCGAATTCAGCCGCGCAGGTATCGATGCGTTTGAACACCGGGCGCACGTCCATCGTCCGACGCAGCGATTTCACTTCGGCTTCGGTCTTGTTTGAAAGGACAGCCAGACGGGCGTCTGAAAAGCCCATCGCCTTCAGCGCTCGCATGCCATGCGCATTGCCGGGTAGGCCGTGGGTTTTGATTTTCGTTTCCATGTCGACGATGCCGCGCATTTCGGCGAGAAACCACGGATCGATCTTGCAGGACGTGAAAATCTCGTCGTTGGACCAGCCGAGTCGCATCGCCTGTGCGACCTGTAACAGGCGATCCGGCGTCGGCGTCCCGAGTGCGGCGCGGATCGCGTTTTTATCGTCGCTCTGGCCGAGACCTTCGATTTCGATTTCGTCCAGCCCTGTCAGGCCGGTTTCAAGACCGCGCAGAGCTTTCTGCAACGACTCTTGGAATGTGCGGCCAATCGCCATCACTTCGCCGACGGACTTCATTGAAGTCGTCAATGTGCGGCTGGCGCCGGGAAATTTCTCGAACGCAAAACGGGGAATTTTTGTAACCACATAGTCGATCGTCGGCTCGAAAGACGCGGGCGTTGCGCCACCGGTGATGTCGTTGGCGATTTCGTCGAGCGTGTAGCCGACCGCGAGTTTCGCCGCGACCTTGGCAATCGGAAATCCCGTCGCCTTCGACGCCAACGCGGATGAGCGCGATACGCGCGGATTCATCTCGATGACAACCATGCGGCCGTCGGCGGGATTGACGCCGAACTGGACGTTCGAGCCGCCGGTCTCGACGCCAATCTCACGCAGCACCGCCAGCGAGGCGTCGCGCATGATCTGATACTCTTTATCCGTGAGCGTCAGAGCAGGTGCGACGGTAATCGAGTCGCCGGTGTGCACGCCCATTGGATCGAGATTCTCGATCGAGCAGACGATGATGCAGTTGTCCTTCTTGTCGCGGACAACCTCCATCTCGAATTCTTTCCAGCCGAGTACCGACTCCTCGATCAGCACTTCGTCGGTCGGTGACGCATCGATGCCGCGCTCCACGATCTCGATGAATTCGGCCTTAGTATAGGCAATGCCGCCGCCGGTGCCGCCCATCGTGAACGACGGACGAATGATCGCCGGAAGACCGATGTCGTCGAGTGCGCGCAGCGCATCCGGCAAATTTTTTGTCTGAATCGAGCGTGGAGTCTCAAGACCAATTTTTGTCATGGCCTCGCGGAAGCGCCCGCGATCTTCTGCCTTGTCGATTGCGTCGGCTGTGGCACCGATCATCTCGACGTCGAATTTGTCGAGCGTGCCTTGCTTGCGCAGCGATAGTGCGCAGTTCAGCGCGGTCTGTCCGCCCATCGTCGGCAGCAACGCAAAGCCGCCCGGCTTCACATTGCGTTCTTTCTCTATGATCTTGGCGACGATCTCCGGCGTGATCGGCTCTATGTATGTCGCGTCCGCCAATTCCGGGTCGGTCATGATGGTGGCCGGATTGGAATTGACGAGGACGATGCGATAGCCCTCTTCACGAAGGGTCTTCACCGCTTGCGTCCCGGAATAATCGAATTCGCAAGCTTGGCCGATCACAATGGGACCAGCGCCGATGATGAGGATCGTCGAGATGTCGTTACGTTTTGGCATCAGGTCTCGCAGGCAGGGAAATCGGCACAAAAAAAGGGCGCGCATATCGCGCGTCCCTCGAGCCTCAGCGTGAAGTTTCCTTCGCGCGCGCCGTGTCTTTAGACCAGATTCCGCAGGCGCGAAAGGGTCTTAGGCCGGCTATTAACCGGCAATTTGATGCTGATTTACTGGGTTTTGCGCGCCACGGCGCAAACGAGAATTGGAGGCCCGGCCTGGAATTGAACCAGGATAAAAAACTTTGCACAGTTTCCGCGTCGACGCTTTCCGCCACCGGGCCGAGCACAGGATTACCCGGTGGATACGTAGAGTCCACGCGGGGCTCAATTTAACCTTAACGAAGAGGCGGGATTAACTGCGCGTTGCGACAAATGTCATTCGCGCGGGATTGTATCCGACGTTTTTTGGCGCGCGCACAGCCGTAAACCCTGCCGCCTGAAGCTTCGCAATCATCTCCGCTTCGCCATAACGCTGCAGCCCGATGCTCTGCCGCAACTGCCAGTAATCGGACAACACTGTTCGCGCGAGTCCCCACAGTGCATCCGTGAGAAATCCGTTGCGCGCGGCGAGCTTGAGCAACGCGATGACGTCTGTTGCGGCGCCGACATCAGGGCGCAGGATGTCGCCGACAACGAGTTTTCCGCCGGGCTTCAAGGCACGCCGCATCAGAGCGAACGCGGCGTCGAGTTCGGGCGGTGCCATGTATTGCGCGACCGAAATCACAATTATGAGATCGACTGATGTTTCCGGAAGCCGCGTCAGATCGTCGAGCGACCGGACAGAAATCTTCGGGTTCGATGCAAAACGGGCGCTCAGGCGTCCGCGCACGCCGGGGGCGGGCTCTGCCAGAATGAGCTGGCCACACGCCGCCGCAACCTGAGCTGCCGACAGCGCTTCGCCGCACGAATAGTCCAGCACCGTTGCGACGGGGAAAGGAATATAGCCAATAATATCAGCGGCGATGACGCGGAAATGAACGTCGCGATGCAGCTTGCTGACGTAAATCGTATGAGTGGAATCGTAGTATTCGATCCAGTCGTCCATCGGCGTATCCGGGATTCTTCTTGGTTCCCGCCATGGAACCGGCTGGTATAGAATGGCGTTAGATGGTCTGACGATGCATGTCCATCGCCTCTATCCCCGCCTCCTAACAGGAACAGTGCCGTGAGCAAAACCAAGAATGGCGTTTCCGCCGATCTCGATACCCCATCCGATCTGCCGCAAGCCGCAACTGACAAGATTTCTGCAGCTCTTAATGTATTGCTGGCCGACGCATTTGCGCTTTACGTAAAAACCAAGAATTTCCATTGGCATGTCAGCGGGCGTCATTTCCGCGATTACCACCTCATGCTGGATGAACAATCGGATGCCATTTTCGCCACCACGGATGCGCTGGCGGAACGTGCCCGCAAACTTGGCGGCACGACGTTGCGCTCAATCGGCCATATCGCGAAGCTGCAGACGATCAAAGACAACGATGAAAAGTTCGTGACGCCGCGCGAGATGCTTCGCGAACTGATGGAAGACAACAAGAAGATGGCAGCCGCGATGCGCAAGGCCCATAAGCTCGCCGACGATCATGAGGACTCGGGCACCGCTGGATTGCTCGAGACGTATATCGACGAGACTGAGCGACGCACATGGTTTCTGTTCGAGGCCAGCCGCCAAGAGGGCGGCAACGAGGCGTGATCGAAATTTTCGTCGAATTGCGAAACGCCCG
>JAPLPA010000427.1:4382-4857 GCA_026400415.1 Afipia sp.
CGCGGGCGTTTTTATGCCCGCTTCTTCGCGCGCATCAGATCCGCAAATCGTGTGAAGAGATAATGCGAGTCGCGCGGGCCAGGTGACGCCTCGGGATGATACTGCACCGAGAACACCGGTTTGTCCTTGAGCGCAATACCGCAATTAGAATCGTCGAACAACGAAACATGCGTTTGCTCGACGTTCTTCGGCAGTGTCGTCTTGTCCACCGCGAACCCATGGTTCATCGAGGTGATCTCAACCTTGCCGGTGGTCATATCCTTGACCGGATGATTGGCGCCGTGATGACCCTGATGCATTTTCGTCGTCTTGCCGCCGACGGCAATGCCGAGCATCTGGTGGCCGAGACAAATGCCGAAAGTCGGCGTGCCGCTGTCGATCAGCGACTTGATCACCGGCACCGCATATTTGCCGGTCTCGGCAGGGTCTCCTGGCCCATTGGACAAGAACACACCGTCCGGCTTCAGCGCCATGA
>JAPLPA010000251.1 GCA_026400415.1 Afipia sp.
CGTTTACGGCCATGTCTGCGCTCGCGCTCAACCCCGCGCTGACGATCGTGACTGCAAGCGATTACAAGACGACCGTGGCCGCAGCAGCTGCCACCCCCGGCAATACCATGAATGCACGGTTTCTTCCGCTCGGCATCGGCAAGTCGGTGGTGATCGACCTTCCGCGCGACATCAAGGATGTGCTGGTCGCCGATCCGAAGATCGCCAATGCGGTCGTTCGCTCGGCCCAGCGTGCCTACATCATCGGTGCCGCGGTCGGTCAGACCAACATTGTCTTCTTCGATTCCTCCGGCCAGCAGATTGCGGCCTATGACATTGCGGTCACGCGCGACCTGAACGGCGTGCGCGCCGCACTTCAACAGGCAATGCCGGGCGCCGATATCCGAATTGAGGGCGTCGGCGATGGCGTTGTGCTGTCCGGAACAGCTGCAACACCGGCCGAAGCACAGCAGGCGCAAGAACTGGCAGCGCGCCTTGCCGGCGGTACAGACAAGGTAGTCAACAGTATTGCGGTGCGCGGCCGCGATCAGGTCATGCTGAAGGTAACTGTCGCCGAGGTTCAGCGCGATATCGTCAAGCAGCTTGGTGTCGATCTCAGCGCCAGCATGAACTACGGCACAGCCGTGGTGAACTTCAACAATACAAACCCGTTCACCGCCTATGGCCGACAGCTCGTTTCGGACGGGAGTCTGCCCAACGGTACTCTGGGTCAATTCAAATCAGTGACTGCAACGCTGCGCGCGATGGAAAGCGCCGGCGTCGTGCGTACTCTCGCCGAACCTAACCTGACCGCAATATCGGGCGAAGCTGCAACCTTTATCGCTGGTGGCGAATTCCCTGTGCCCGCCGGCTACTCCTGCGACCCGGTCACGCATGTTTGTACAACGCAGATCAGCTTCAAGAAGTTCGGTATTGCGCTCAACTTCACGCCGGTGGTGCTGACCGAGGGGCGCATCAGCTTGCGCGTGATGACCGAGGTCTCGGAGCTGTCGAACGACAACTCCATTACTTTGACTCAGGCGCAAGGTAATTCGCTGACCGTGCCCTCCATCAAGACCCGGCGTGCCGAGACCACTCTTGAAATCCCGTCGGGCGGTTCGATGGCAATGGCAGGTCTCATTCAGGAACAGACCAAGCAGGCGATAAACGGAGTGCCCGGCCTCGCACAATTGCCGGTTCTCGGCACACTGTTCCGCAGCCGCGATTTCGTGAATCGTCAGAGCGAGTTGATGGTTCTGGTGACGCCTTACGTGGTTCGCGCGGTCGCACAAAAGGATCTGTCGCGTCCAGACGACGGCTTCGCCGACGCATCCGACCCACAGGCCGATCTGCTTGGCAGCATCAATCGCATTTACGGCGTGCCTGGTCGTGCGCCCGACAAAACCTACAACGGCAAATACGGCTTCATCACGGACTGAGATGGGACGAGGACGACTGAAATGACCAAACGCCTACCCAATCTCGCCCGCAATCTGCGCGTGGCAATCGCCCTGCTAGTGGCGTCCGTTGTGCTGGCTGCGTGTCAGACAACCAGCGACACGATCACGACCGGCAGTGTCAACAACGACTACCGTCAGCGTCACCCTATCGTGATTCAGGAAGCCAATCGCACAACTGAAGTCTTCGTCGGCACTGCACGCGGAGGTCTCACCGCATCACAGCGCGCCGACATCATGGGGCTTGCACAGGCATGGCTGCGCGAAGGCACCGGCGGCATCGTGATCGATATGCCGATTAAGACGCCGAACGCCCGCGTCGCCAACGATTCACTACGCGAAATCCAGGCTCTCCTCAACGCAGCTGGCGTGCCGCCGCGTGGCATCAAAACCCGCAGCTATCAACCGAGCGATCCACGGTTGTTTGCAACCATTCGCGTGAACTATCCGCGCATCATCGCAGACGCCGGACCGTGTGGCCTCTGGCCGGAAGATCTCGGTCCGTCGGTGAACAATAAGGGTTATCTCGAGAATCGGCCGTACCACAATCTGGGCTGCTCAACGCAACGCAATCTTGCAGCCATGGTCGACAACCCCGCCGACCTCGTGCAGCCCCGCGCGGAAACGGCGGCCTACGCCGCTCGGCGCAATGCGGCTTTCGAGAAGTATCGCAAGGGAACGACGACCGCGACGACGTATCCTGAGTCCGACAAGGCCAAAATCAGCGATGTGGGCAAATGATTAGTTACGAGCAGCGTCAGGGTCAGGAAGACCAGCCGGCAGCGTCCGCAGACGATCACATCGCACCCGCGCCGCGCGTATCCGTGCAGGCGTTTTGCGAAACGGTCGAGACTGCAGCCGCAGTTCAGGCTGCCGGTGAAGACCGGCGGCTCGACAAGGCACATCTCAAGATCCAGATGGGTGGCATGGCAGCCGCCATCGAGGCTTATCGCACTGCGCCTACGCCCAATGTCATCATTCTGGAAACCGAAGGCAGGACGGACATTCTGACTGGCCTGGACGATCTTGCAGGTGTTTGCGACGCAGGCACTCGTGTCATCGTTATAGGCCGCGTCAACGACGTGCTGCTGTACCGCGAACTCGTTCGTCGTGGCGTCAGCGACTACGTCATCGCGCCGGTCAAGCCGCTCGATGTCGTGCGCGCGATCTGCAATCTGTTTTCGGTGGCCGAAGCCAAGGCGGTCGGTCGCATAATCGCCATCGTCGGCGCCAAGGGCGGCGTCGGCGCCTCCACGATTGCGCACAACGTCGCATGGGCGATTGCGCGCGACCTCGCGCTGGATTCGGTGGTCGCCGATCTCGATCTTGCTTTCGGCACTGCGGGCCTCGACTACAATCAGGACCCGCCACAGGGCATCGCGGACGCGGTATTTTCGCCGGATCGAGTCGATACGGCGTTCATTGACCGCCTTCTGTCGAAATGCACCGATCACCTCAGCTTGCTGGCGGCACCGGCGACGCTCGATCGCGTCTACGATTTTGGCGCGGAAGCATTTGACTCTATCTTCGATACGCTGCGCACCACCATGCCCTGCATCGTGCTCGATGTCCCGCACCAGTGGTCCGGCTGGACCAAACGCGCGCTAATCGGTGCCGACGACATTCTGATCGTAGCGGAGCCGGATTTGGCAAACCTGCGCAATACCAAGAACATTTTCGACATGCTCAAGGTCTCGCGGCCGAACGACCGTCCGCCTCTTTACTGCCTTAACAAGGTCGGCGTGCCGAAGCGGCCGGAGATCAACACCAGCGAGTTCGCAAAAGCGATCGAGAGCCAGCCCATCGTCAGCATTCCGTTCGAGCCGCAAATTTTCGGCTCGGCCGCAAATAACGGCCAGATGATAGCGGAAATCTCCGCAAGTCATCGTACGTCGGAAATGTTCCTACAGATCGCTCAACGCCTGACAGGGCGCGGCGAAGCCAAAAAGCCGCGCAACAGCTTTCTTGCGCCTCTGCTCGGAAAACTCCGAGCTAAATAGTCTTTCGCGTGGGGTATTGTCGTGTTCGGTAAGCGTAGCGGATCAGAAGTCGACGTCAGGGCACCAAAACCCGCGGCGCCCGCGCCTGCGGTGCAATCCGCGCCGGCCGCACGCCCACCTGTATCCGAACAAGCGGCCAATATTCCTTCACCGTCCATTTCGCCGGCCAAGGCGCCGCCGCCCGCTCAAACCACCGAGCGCCGCTCCGACTCCTACTATCAGACCAAGGCGACGATTTTCGGCGCGCTGATCGAAGCCATCGATCTTGCGCAGCTGTCCAAGCTGGATGTCGAATCGGCCCGCGAGGAAATCCGCGACATCGTCAACGAGATCATCGCGATCAAGAACATCGTGATGTCAATTGCCGAGCAGGAAGAACTGCTCGACGACATCTGTAACGACGTTCTCGGTTACGGCCCGCTGGAGCCGCTGCTCTCGCGTGACGATATCTCCGACATCATGGTCAATGGCGCGGGCACGGTTTACATCGAAGTAGCCGGCAAAATTCAACGTACCGGAATTCGCTTTCGCGACAACCAGCAATTGCTCAATATCTGCCAACGCATCGTCAGCCAGGTCGGCCGCCGCGTCGACGAATCGTCGCCGATCTGCGACGCGCGTCTTGCCGACGGCTCGCGCGTTAACGCCATTGTGGCGCCGCTGGCCATCGACGGCCCTGCACTTACCATTCGTAAATTCAAGAAGGACAAGCTGACACTCGACCAGCTTGTGAAATTCGGCGCTATCTCGCCTGAAGGCGCGGAGATTCTGAAGATCATCGGTCGATGCCGAGCCAACGTACTGATTTCCGGCGGTACGGGCTCCGGTAAAACTACGCTGCTGAACTGCCTGACAAATTATATCGATGACGACGAACGCATCATCACCTGCGAAGACGCAGCCGAATTGCAATTGCAACAGCCGCATGTGGTGCGTCTTGAAACCCGACCGCCGAATATCGAAGGCGAAGGTCAGATCACGATGCGCGATCTGGTCAAGAATTGTCTGCGTATGCGACCTGAACGCATCATCGTCGGCGAAGTCCGCGGACCCGAGGCGTTCGATCTCGATCGATATCGTCATTCAGGCCGCCCGTTTACGCGACGGTTCACGCCGAATTACCCACATCACCGAAGTGATGGGCATGGAAGGCGACACGATCATTACGCAAGATCTCTTTGTTTATGACATCACCGGCGAAGATCTCAATGGCAACCTGCTAGGTCGACATCGTTCGACCGGGATTGGCCGTCCGCGCTTCTGGGAACGCGCGCGCTATTACGGCGAAGAGAAGCGACTTGCCGCTGCTCTCGACGCCGCCGAAGTTCCTGGCGTGAAGGAATAGGGAGCGGCGCGATGAAAATGCAAGCGCTAGCTCTGGCCTTTCTCTCTGCAGTCACCATCGGGGGGTTGGCCTGGGTGTTTCTTTATCCATTGCTGTCCGGCGAGCGAAAGGCCCAGCAAAGACGCGCTTCACTGGCCCGCACGTCCCCAACGGTTCGCCGCGAAGACCGCGTGCAACGCTCGAAGCGTTCGCAGGTCGAAGATTCACTGAAAGAAGTCGAGGAACGCCACAAGCGCGCACAAAAAGTCTCGCTGCAACTACGGCTCGCACAGTCAGGCATGAGCTGGACTAAACAGCAATTTCTCATCGTATCCGGCATGCTCGGCGTGATCGCATTCGGCGGTTCGTTCTTTATGGGCGCGGGATTCCTTCCCGCAGCGGGCTTCGGCGTTGCCGCTGGGTTTGGCCTGCCGCGCTGGGTGCTGAATTTTTTGAAAAAACGCCGTGAGGCGAAATTCCTGAACGCGTTGCCGGACGCCGTCGACATCATTGTTCGCGGCATCAAGGCAGGCCTGCCGCTGTTCGATTCGATCAAGGTCGTTGCGTCGGATACGCCGGAGCCGCTACGCGGAGAATTCAACGCTATCATCGAAACACAGTCGATTGGCATGCCGCTGGGCGAAGCCTGCCAGCGGCTTTACGAGCGCATGCCTCTGCCGGAAGCGAACTTCTTTGGAATCGTGATCGCGATTCAGACCAAGTCCGGCGGCAATCTTTCCGAAGCTCTCGGAAACCTGTCCAAGGTGCTGCGTGATCGTCGCAAGATGGCAGCCAAGATTCAAGCGATGTCGATGGAAGCTAAGGCGTCGGCGGCGATTATCGGCGCACTACCGCCGATCGTGATGATCATGGTTTACATCATGACGCCGGAATACATCTCATTGCTGTGGACGCACCCCACGGGACGTCTGATGCTTGCAGGCTGCGTCGTGTGGATGTCTACGGGCATCTTCGTGATGAAGAAGATGATCAACTTCGATTTTTGACGAGGCCGCATGCTCGATCTTCTCATCGCAAAATTCCACGATACGCGCTTCATGACGATGCTGTTTGCGGCGGTCGCTGCCAGCGCCGCTGCCTATACTCTAATATCGCCGATGTTCGCGGGTGAGGGACTCCAGAAGCGCATGAAGGCTGTCGCAAGCGAGCGCGAGCGCATGCGCCAGCGCGAACGCGACCGCATGAACCGGACCGAGAAGGTCGCACTTCGTCAAACACCAAAACAGTTCGTGCAGAAGATCGTCGACGACTTTAACTTGACCAAATGGCTGGCGCAGGAGGAAGCACGCGAAAAGCTCGTGATGGCCGGCTATCGGGGCCAGGCGCCATACATGACGTTCCTGCTCTTCCGCCTTGTCATGCCAATCGTGTTCTTTCTTAGTGCCGTGGTTTATGTGTTCTTCATTTCTCACATGGAGCAGACCGGCATGATGAAGGCCGGCATGTGCCTCGGCGCAACATGGGCCGGCATGCAAGCCCCGATGCTGTTCCTGAAAAATGCAATTTCGAAGCGTCAGCTGTCGATCCGGCGCGCATTTCCAGACGCCCTCGATCTGTTGCTGATCTGCATCGAATCCGGCATGTCGATCGAAGC
>JAPLPA010000600.1 GCA_026400415.1 Afipia sp.
GCTTTCGCAGCGAGCAAGTCGATATGGCGGCGCGAAAGCTGGTGTTCCGGCGGGCTAAATCGCTCGCCAGCGCGGCGCACGATGAGGAGCTGGCGGCTCCACCGGGGCGCCATCCCTTGTTCGGATGGATGAAGGGCACGGTTCGGATCGCGCCCGGCGTAGACCTTACCCAGCCGGCAGACCCGGATTGGGCGCAGCGGATCGACGATGAATACTCCACTTCTACTTGATACGTGCGCTGCGATCTGGATCGCGGAAGATCAGCCGATTGCCCAAGCGGCCGACGATTTGATGGCGCGCGCCATTGGGGCAGGCCAAGCGGTCTATGTATCTCCGATCACGGGATGGGAATTAGGTCTGCTGGTATCGCGCGGACGGATGAATTTGCTGATGTCTCCTCAGCGGTGGTTCGAGCGTTTACTGCAAGCGCCCGGAATACGTCTTGCGGAATTGTCGCCGGACGTGTTGATCGCATCGTCATTTCTGCCCGGAACGCCGCCGCGAGATCCCGCCGACCGCATCTTTGCTGCCACGGCGCGCGAATATGGCTATCAGATCGTGACCCGCGACAGGTTACTCCTGAGTTACGCGGAACTTGGGCACATCGAAGCGGTCGCGTGCTGATCGCGTTGCGTTGAGGAAGATGGAATGAGTGCGCCTGCATCGACCAGATCCAAACTCATCAAGGGCATGACCGGCGACTGGGAAGTCGTTATCGGCCTGGAAGTCCATGCCCAGGTGTCCTCGCGCGCCAAGCTGTTCTCGGGTGCGGCGACCGAATTCGGCGGCGCGCCGAACAGCCATGTCTCGCTGGTCGATGCGGCGATGCCCGGCATGCTGCCGGTCATCAACAAGGAGTGCGTCGCGCAGGCGATCCGCACCGGGCTTGGCCTCAACGCGAAGATCAATCTCAAGTCGGTGTTCGACCGCAAAAACTATTTCTATCCCGATCTGCCGCAGGGCTATCAGATCAGCCAGTACAAGGAGCCGATCGTCGGCGAGGGTATTGTCGATGTCGATCTGCCGGACGGCGAGAGCGTCGCCATCGGCGTCGAGCGGCTGCATCTGGAGCAGGACGCCGGCAAGTCGTTGCACGACCAGCACCCCTCGATGTCCTACGTCGATCTCAACCGCTCGGGCGTCGCACTGATGGAGATTGTCTCGAAGCCGGACCTGCGCTCGTCGGCGGAAGCCATGGCCTATCTCGCCAAGCTGCGCGCCATCCTGCGCTATCTCGGCACCTGCGACGGCGACATGGAGAAGGGTTCGCTGCGCGCCGACGTCAACGTGTCGGTGCGCAAGCCGGGCGCGCCGCTCGGCACCCGCTGCGAGATCAAGAACGTCAACTCGATCCGCTTTGTCGGCCAGGCCGTCGAGGTCGAAGCGCGCCGCCAGATCGAAATCATCGAGGACGGCGGCAAGATCGATCAGGAAACCCGTCTCTACGATCCGAACAAGAACGAAACGCCGCTGCGCAGCAAGGAAGAGGCGCACGACTATCGCTACTTCCCCGACCCCGACCTGTTGCCGCTGGAATTCACGCAGGGCTATGTCGATGAACTGAAATCGAAGCTGCCGGAATTGCCGGACGACAAGCAGGCACGCTTCATCACTGCATTCGGACTTTCACCCTACGACGCCAGTGTGCTGGTGGCAGAGCGCGAAAGCGCAGAATTCTTCGAGACTGTGACTCTGGGCCTTACCACGTCGCCAAAAACCAAGTCGGGTGGTCAGGCTGAATTAGTCGCTAAAGTCGGAATGGCGGTGGATTCCAAGGTTACCAGGGCTGATGGTAGAGAAGATACCAAACGCGATCCTAAACTTGCCGCCAACTGGGTGATCAACGAACTGTTCTGCCGTCTCAACAAGGAAGGCAGGGATATCGCAGCGTCGCCGGTGTCGGCAGCGCAGCTCGGCGCGATCCTCGACCTGATGGCCGACGGCACCATCTCCGGCAAGATCGCGAAGGACCTGTTCGAGATCGTCTGGACCGAAGGCGGCGACCCGCGCGACATCGTTGAAGCGCGTGGCATGAAGCAGGTCACGGATCTCGGCGCCATCGAGAAGGTCGTCGATGAAATCATTGCGCAAAACCCTGACAAGGTAGAGCAGGCGAGGGCAAAACCGCAGTTGATCGGCTGGTTTGTCGGTCAGGCGATGAAGTCTTCGGGCGGTAAAGCCAATCCGCAAGCGGTCAACGACCTCATCAAGCGCAAACTCGGCGTGTGATCCAACGCATCGTCGCAGTGTGATCGTTTCGCAACAGTCGGTTTGACGTTGCGCAGCGCACCGCGCGTGCCTGTGGCATACAAGCAACGGTTATCTGACGCTTTTGCGCGTCTCGCATCCGTAGAGCGGCGGTTGCTGCGTTCGTTTGCGCGCCTCTCGCACATCGCTTGCTCATGCAGCCGGATGAACGATCGCTCACATAAGACATTTGCGGCGATGATCGCGCGACGATGTGGCTGCGCGCTTCGTTGCATCGTCCTGGCACACACACCGCGTCTTCGATGTCGCCGCGATGCTNNNAAGGATCGTTTTCGGTCGCGCGACGATGCGTTCGCACGTCGCTCGCAAGTGCGTCGCCGAATCGAATCTGTCTCGATTCGCTCAATTTCGGTCCGGCGACCAAGCGCAAAGGCGATTTTTTGCCACCTGTGTGAAAATTATTTTTGAATGCTGTTTTGGTGTGAATGATCGTCGGCTTGACGCCGTCTCGCGCTCAGGAAAACTGTTCATCGCGCAATAAAATAAAACAAAACGCAGAAAAAATGCGTGCAATAAATCCTTATGCAATGAGGGTTTCTTTGATTCCTGATTTTTGCGCGCACAAACCGCGTAACGACGCGGAGTTTTCGACTTCGTGTGCGATGACTGCGGGACATTTCGCACACCGACGGCGCGTTTGCGGGGCGAATACACCCTTCCTTAAGGTGAAACCGTGTTTTTCTTGTTCGTCCTGTAGTAATCGGGATGCAGCGGTTGCGATTCGCGTAGCCGCTGAAGCGACACTCTTAGGAGGGCAGCATGGCTAAGAAGGCAAGGAAGGC
>JAPLPA010000409.1 GCA_026400415.1 Afipia sp.
ACACGTCCAGTGCCGTAGTCGAACTTGCCCTTCATGCGATCGGTGACGTCTTCAACCGGGACGTTGATCCACTGGCGCTTCGCGCAGATTTCCGCGGCCTCCGCGCGGTTCTCCGCCTTCTCGCACCACTGCTGCGCTTCCATCACCGCCATGGTGAGAGCCTTCGCGGCTTTCGGATATTTGTCGACATAAGCGGCTCGCAGCGCGAACGACTTCTCCGGATGCTTGTCCCAGATTTCGCCAGTCGTGAGGGCGGTGTAACCGAGGTCTTGATGGATCAGCTGCAGATTCCACGGCTCGCAAACACAGAACGCGTCCATCGTACCGACCTTCATGTTCGCAACCATCTGCGGTGGCGGAACGACGATCGTCTCGATGTCCTTGTCGGGATCGATGCCACCGGCAGCGAGCCAGTAGCGAATCCAGAGATCATGCGTTCCACCAGGGAACGTCATCGCCGCTTTCACGGACTTGCCCGACGCCTTCTTGGCTTCGAGTGCCGTCTTGAACGGCTTGGTATCGACGCCGATTTTCAGATCGGCATATTCCTTGGCAACCGAGATGCACTGACCGTTCAGGTTCAGGCGCGCCATGATGTACATCGGCGTCGGCACGTTGTTCTGCGTGACCTTGCCGCTCGAAATCAAATACGGCATTGGCGTCAGAATATGCGCGCCGTCGATGCCGTTGCCTTCGGAGCCGAGGACGAGGTTGTCGCGCGTGGTGCCCCACGACGCCTGCTTCTCGACCGACACGTCCGGCATCCCGTATTTCGCGAAGATGCCCTTCTCCTTTGCGACGAAAAGCGGCGACGCGTCGGTCAGTGCAATGAAGCCGAGCTTCGCAGCTGTTACTTCGGGGCCTGCGGCCTGCGCGAATGCACCGCCGGGGAAACTGATACGGGCCGCTGCGATCAGCGCTGCCGTACCGGCGCCAGCTTTCAACAGGCTGCGTCTATCCAGCTTGCGGCTGGTGATGATCCCTTTGGCTTTGGTTGTCTTCGTCATCGTGTGTGTCGTCCTTTCGTCGGTGATCCCGTTTGACTGTCCCGCCTCGCCGCGCTCGATCCCTCATCCGCCAAAAACAAAAGCCGCCCCCGTGCCACGCGCGAATGCGTGTCTCGGATCAGCGGCTTTGCTGTTTGGTCCGTCAGGGGACCGTGGCCTGCGTCTTGGCCTCAAATCAGTTAGTCAAGGATCGTGCCAGATTGTTGCGTTGCAAAATCATACGTAACTTCTGTCACTTAGGCAGGTCTGCTCATCCAATAACCAGCAGGCCCCCGCCTCTGCAGAAAGCAGATGCCTCTCAAATGTGCGGAGGTTAATATTTAGGCAGATCGGAAAATGCTAGTGAACGCGCTTGATCGCGACCGACGCAAGGTGAGCCGCGGTGTCAGCACCGTCGAAGTCGGGGCCAGTGAAGGCACCAACGCCGTCTGCGACCGCATGGGCGGGTTTTGCCGGTTGACCGAGTGCGGCGTCGTAAAGATCTGGCCGGAAAACCGCCCTCGCGATCTTCAACCCCTCGGACGAATATGCCGCCTGCCCCCAACGCACCATCTGTGCATAGAGCCACGCAGCCTGAACAGGATCGGGACGGGCTGCCCCTTCGCGCCCGACAAGCAGGTAGCGGCTGCTTTCGCGTAGCGCGCCATCCGGCGAAACTTTCAAACGGCCAACCAGCGTGCGGTGGATCACTTCGGCGTCGACACCGATACGCTCCGGCTTCGCCAAAATTTGCGAAACCTCTTCGCGATGAGCGGGATCTTCGATGAAATCCGCAGCACGTCCATGGGCGCGAATGAGCTTAGCGAGGATCAGCGGATTTTCACGCGACCAATGTTCACGAACCGCCAAAACCTTTTCGGCTGCGCGCGCCAGAATATCCGAGACGAAATGCAGGATATGGCCAACGCCAAAATCAACGGCAACGGAATTCCACGGCGCTCCGACGCAAAACGCGTCGACATGGCCATTTGCCAGACTGTCCACCATGTAGGGTGGCGGCAGAACTACCAGCCGAACATCCTCATCAGGGTCGATACCGCCAGCGGCCATCCAGAAGCGCAATTGATAATTGTGCGTCGAAAATGGAAACGTCATACCAAAAGTGAGCGGATCTTTTCCGGCCTTTCGGCGTGCCGTAACGACGCGCGCAAGAGCCTTTGCGGTCGCCATGGGATCGACAGGATTGCCCTCGATTTCCTTCATGATCGCCGCATGCAAGGCCGGCGACACCGTAATTGCATTGCCGTTCACACCGAGCGTGAAAGGAGCAACGATGGGAACCTTCACCTGCGCCAAACCAAGACTCGATGCGATTGCGACTGGAGCCAGCAGATGTGCGGCGTCGAACAATCCGATATTCAGCTTGTCGCGTACATTCGACCACGACACTTCCCTAACAAGAGTGACGTCGAGGCCTTCCGCCGCCGTGAACCCCTTATCGACCGCGACGATAAGCGCCGAAGCATCGACCAGCGGGATAAATCCAATTCTCAGCGGTTTGTCGGTCATTTCAGCAACTCCGCCGCGGTCACGATGGATTGGGCAATCTCGCCGATTTTCTTCTTTTCGCGCATGGCTGTGGACCGCATCAATACATACGCCTCGTCTTCACTGAGGCCTTTCATTTTCATGAGAAGTCCCTTTGCGCGATCGAGAACCTTACGGTCTTCCAGCGCCGACTTGGTACGATCAAGTTCGTCTTGCAGTTTAGAGAAGGCGTTAAAGCGCGAGATACAAAGATCGAGGATCGGCTTGATGCGCTCTTTTTTCAGACCGTCCACGATATAGGCCGACACGCCAGCTTCTACCGATTCCTGGATCGAGGCGGCGTCGCTCTGATCGACGAACATTGCGATTGGACGCCGCACTGCGCGGCTGACCTGAAACATCTGCTCGAGAATGTCGCGGCTCGGATTTTCGAGATCGATCAGGATCACGTCCGGATCCATCGCGTAGATACGCGCCAGCAGATTATGCATTTCGCTGATATGTTCGACGCTGGTGAAGCCCGCGTCTCGCAATCCTTCGTTGAGGATCGCTGCACGGATGGGGCTTTCGTCGACGATGACGATCTTGAACGACGAATCCGCAGCCATTCACTACTCACATTCCGGCACCTCACCCCTAACACGCCATGGCGCACGGCTTAAAGCCTTGTATTTGCGGCGTATCGGCGCTAGCTCCAGCCTTTCCTAATGGACAACGCGAATTATGAATCAGGGCGCAGCCCCGAAAGTCAGTTTTGTATCGCTCGGATGCCCCAAAGCCTTGGTGGATTCCGAGCGCATCATCACGCGGCTACGCGCGGAAGGATATGAGCTGGCGCGCAAGCATGACGGCGCCGATCTCGTCATCGTCAACACCTGCGGCTTTCTCGACAGCGCCAAGAAGGAATCGCTCGGAGCCATCGGCGAAGCGATGACGCAGAACGGCAAGGTGATTGTAACCGGCTGCATGGGTGCGGAGCCCGAACAGATCGAGAAAGCGTATCCCAATGTGCTATCGATCACAGGGCCGCAGCAATATGAGAGCGTGCTGGATGCCGTGCATCGTGCGGTGCCGCCGCTGCACAATCCGCATCTCGATCTTGTGCCGCCTCAAGGCATCAAGCTGACGCCACGCCATTACGCCTATTTGAAAATTTCCGAAGGCTGCAACAACCGTTGCACATTCTGCATCATTCCAAAACTGCGTGGCGATCTGGTGTCGCGTCCAGCCAATGACATTTTGCGCGAGGCCGAGAAACTCGTCGCGGCAGGTGTGAAAGAGCTGCTTGTTATTTCGCAGGACACGTCCGCCTACGGAATGGATTTGAAATACACAACGTCAAGCTGGAAGGATCGCGACGTTCGAGCCAAATTCATCGATTTGGCGCGCGAGTTGGGCGAACTCGGTGCATGGGTGCGTTTACAGTATGTCTATCCCTACCCGCATGTCGACGAAGTCATCGGGCTGATGAATACCGGCAAGATTCTTCCTTATCTCGATATACCGTTCCAGCACGCCAGCCCCGAAGTGCTGAAGCAGATGCGCCGCCCGGCTGCGCAGGACAAGACACTTGCGCGCATTAAGGCGTGGCGCGCGGAATGTCCTGATCTTGCGCTGCGCTCGACGTTCATTGTCGGCTTTCCCGGCGAAACGGATTCGGATTTCCAGTATTTGCTCGATTGGCTGGACGAAGCGCAGATCGATCGCGTGGGTTGTTTCAAATATGAGCCGGTCGCAGGCGCCACTTCGAATGCGCTTGAAAATCCGGTATCCGAAGAGGTCAAGACAGCGCGCTGGAATGCCTTGATGGCGCGGCAGCAGAAAATTTCTGCCCAGCGCCTGAAGCG
Organism: Afipia sp.; assembly: GCA_026400415.1. GTDB lineage: Bacteria > Pseudomonadota > Alphaproteobacteria > Rhizobiales > Xanthobacteraceae > Afipia. Next base: position 4,343 of record JAPLPA010000409.1, read on the forward strand.
CAAAGTCGGTACGCGGCAGCAAGTCATTGTCGACGAGGTGGGTCCGACGGTGTCAAAGGGCCGCTCCAAAGCTGACGCGCCGCAAATTGACGGATCGGTCTATCTTTCGAGCCGCCGTCCTTTGAAGGTCGGCGATATTGTCTCCGCAAAGATCGAACGCGCAGACGAATACGACCTGCACGGAAGCGTCGCCGGAATCTGATTACGGCTTGAGGATAGACGATCCGGTCGTCACGCGACTTTCCAGATCGCGATGCGCTTTTTGCGCATCTTTCAGCGCATAGGCGTGATTGATCGGAACGCGGATCGTGCCACTGATGACAGCCGCAAACAACGTGTCAGCACCTTCCATAAGTTCCTTGCGCGTGCCGACATAGTCGTTGAGTTTCGGGCGCGTCGCGAAGAGTGACCCGTGGCTGTTCAATTCGGCAATCGAAAACGGGGGCACTGGACCAGACGCATTTCCGAAGCTCACGAATAGTCCGCGTTGCCTGAGGCATTTCAGCGAGCCGGGAAACGTATCCTTGCCGACGCCGTCATAAACCACATCGCACAATTCGCCGCGGCTAATTTGCTTCACGCGTTCTGCGAAATCTTCCTCCTTGTAAAGAATGACGTGATCGCAGCCATTGGCCAGCGCCAGTTCGGCCTTCTCCTTGGTGCCGACAGTCCCGATGACGTTGGCACCTAGCGCCTTCGCCCACTGACACGCGAGCAATCCGATGCCGCCTGCCGCCGCATGAATGAGAACGCGATGTCCCGGCTGGACAGAGAACGTCTTGAAAAGCAGATACCAGACCGTCAATCCCTTCAGCATCAGCACAGCAGCTTGCTCATGCGTGATATGGTCGGGCAGTTTGACGAGTTTGTCGGCCGGAATGTTGCGCTCGGTCGCATATCCGCCGAGATTAAAATAATAAGCGACGCGGTCACCCGGATGGAAATTGGTCACACCGGGTCCGACCGCCACCACTTCGCCCGACGCCTCATTGCCCGCGATAAATGGAAATCCCGGCGCTTTGTAAAGACCTGAACGATAATAAGTGTCGATGAAATTCAAACCGATGGCGTGTTGACGAATTCGTACCTCACCGGCGGCAAGCGCAGGCACATCGACGTCTTCATAGGTGAGCACTTCGGGCCCGCCGATTTTGTGAACGCGCACCGCTTTGGTCATGATCCGCCCCCGGTCGAATTTTTTACAGAGTTATCCAAGCGCGCCGAGATGTCCAGCCGCATTGCGCAACGCTTAGTGCTAGTGCATGGACGATGTTTTGGAACGCCGTTTTCGATTGCGGTGCGCCAAAATGTTGAAGGCCTCAACCGCAGCCGAGAAGCATATTGCAACGTATATGAACGAGCGCGGGATATGATACTGGAATCCGTCCGCCACCAGTGCGACCCCGATCAGGACGAGAAACGCCAGCGCCAGCATTTTCGTCGTCGGGTGTTCGGCAACGAAAGCCGCGACTGGTCCCGCTGAGACATACATCA
>JAPLPA010000483.1 GCA_026400415.1 Afipia sp.
ATCCGCCGGGCGTCATTTCAACCGCGGACAACGCGCATTCTTCTTCGCACTCGGCTATCTCGGCTGGTTCATTAGTCCCTGGATATTGTTTGCAACCACGACTGCAATCGTCGTCGTGATGTGGCGGCGCCAATTCGCATCCGACGCATGGCGAGCGATGGCACGCTAAACCCGTAAGCCTTGCACAGCAACGGCCGATGCGTCATGGCATTGGCATGACCGATTCCGATTCAACACCAGCTAGCAAATCGTCGCTCGAAAACGCGATGCTGGACATTCTGGCGCGTCCCGGCGCCAAAACACTTAGCCCGCCCGAACTCGCTCACGCGATGTCACCGGGCGATGACTGGCATTCGCTGCTGGTCCCGATTCGCAAGGCAGCGGTCGCGCTCGCGCGAAGCGGTCGCCTAGTGATTTATCGAAAGGGCAAACCGGCGAACCCTAATGATTTTCGCGGCGTCTATCGGCTTGGCCTTCCACGACACGATTAGCGGGGCTTGGGAAAGAGCTCGCTGCTTCGTCCGGTCATCCAATAGACGATCAAGCCCGTCCACTCGTGGGCCGCGACATCGCTGCGGGCTAGTCCTGCGCTCAATTTGTCGAATGGCGTCATGGCATCGCTCCAGCCGCGCGTGCGCCAATCCACCGGATAGGCTTCGACGTCGAAGCCCGCTTTGCGGAATGCGCCGACCGAGCGTGGCATATGAAACGCCGATGTCACCAGCAGCCACACTTCGCCGGGCTTCGGCTGCACCAGACGCCGCGTGAATATCGCGTTCTCTGCCGTTGTGCGGGAATCCCCTTCCAGCACAACGCGGTCGCGCGCAACGCCAAAACGCTCCAGCAGTCGGCCTGCAATCGGAGCCTCCGACGCCGCTTCCTGAATCAGATCTCCGCTGCCGCCGCTGAAAACGATACGCGCGTTTGGATATGTCCGGGCAAGCTGAAGCATTGTCACAATACGCTCAGCCGATGAATCCATCTCCAGCGAATTTCGTGCAAGCGTCGTGTCGGAATCGATTGCGCCGCCGAGAATGATAATTCCGTCCGGTGCCCGACCTTCGGGTTTCCATGCCGGAAAACGTTCGGACAGAGGCAACAACATGAGATTGGCAAGCGGCGAATAACCAAACAGAAGCGCGGCAACGACGCCAAAAATGAGGATATGTGATCCCGTGCGACGAAATCTTGTCGCGAGCAACACTAGGCCCAACACGCAAAGCGCCGCCAAGATGTTCGATGGCAACGCAAAGAAACCGGCAATCTTGGAGATGACAAAAAACATGATCGCCCTGAATGCGCGATCACTGCAGCAAGATCAATCCCTTCAATCCCATTTTGGCGCGAAGCCGAAATCGACGATGCGTCCCTGACGTGTGCCCATCGCGAAAACTTCGTCCATTTCGGCATCGGTCAGGCTGAAATCGAATATGTCGATGTTTTCCGACAACCGCTCAACTTTCGACGTCCGGGGAATGGCCACCACGTTTTGCTGAATGAGCCAGCGCAAGCATACCTGCGCAGCGCTCTTGCCATAACGCTCGCCGATGCGATTGAGCGCCTCAGCGTTTTTTACGCGCCCCTTCGCTACCGGACTGTAAGCAACTAATGCCAAGCCGAACGATTTGCAGGCGGTGAGAACTTTGGTCTGGTCAAGGTAAGGATGATACTCGACCTGATTGCAGGTGAGCGGCGCCGGACAGACCGCTACCGCTTCCTCGATCAGCGCAGCGCACCAAGCGTTTCCCGCAACGGCACTTGTGGATTGGGCCAGTGCAGAAGCAGGAGATCGACTTCGGTCATGCGCAGCCGTGCAAGACTTTCTTTCGCCGATCGTAGCAAGTCGTTCGGCGCAAAATGAGTGGTCCATATTTTCGTCGTGACAAAAATTTCGCCGCGCTTGATGCCCGATGCGCGAATGCCCTCGCCGACCTCGCGTTCGTTCTCATAGATTTGCGCAGTGTCGATGTGGCGATAGCCTAGCCGCAATGCCTGCTCGACGATACGC
>JAPLPA010000567.1:0-5575 GCA_026400415.1 Afipia sp.
AAAAGTTTTCTCAGCGTGTCAATCGGAGTGGCGGAAGCGGACGCGCTAAATCCGAGGTCCGGATGCAGCACGATTAGGATCACGGGCACGGATCCGGCCAGCAGTCCGGACGCCTGCATTTGCTTAATTGCCGCTAGACGATGCTGACCATCAATCGCTACGCCACAGATCTGATCCTTATTCCATGTTATTTGTCCCAGCCGAGCGTTGCTGTGGTCCCATCCAGACCAGTCCGCCCAGTAACCGCAGGTAATCGGGCCATAATGCTTAACGGCTTTGAATACGCTTGGATTGTCGAACTGCGGCGGCGCCCAGGATCCTGGAGCGTCGAAACCGACAATGCGTCGCTGTCGCATGGGGAGCAGCGCGATGGTTAGGGCGTTAAAAAACTGAGGATGTGCGTTGTTTTGGAGATACGGGATAATCTCCCTATCGACACGTGTCCAATCAATATCTCGCTGAAACAACTCCTCGATCTTCAAGTGTTGATCTGCCGCCCCGGGCATCTCATTGACAAGCACAAGCTCAGAAGCCGCTATCTGCAGCTTCATAGACACCTGGAAATAAGGAATTGTATTTTGAGAAAGTCCGGATGTGCCAAAAAGAAAGTCGACGTTGGGCGTTCGCGAGATGTCCGAGGCGGGCATGGGCTGCATTGCTGGTCCTTTAGCTTCAGGGGTCTACTTAAGTTAAGTGGGTTATCCGATTCGTTGAACAGCAAATGGCGCGAGGACGCGCTGCGCAATGGTTTCGAGCAACTGACGATTCCGCGTGGCTGTTGTGCTGCCATCCCGCGACATTCCCGTCTGAACAAAGTCGACGCGTAAGTCCGAGAGGCTTAGTCCCAGCGATTCCGTAACGTAAGACACTAGTCCGGTTTGTCCATCTAAATGCGACCGCAGGCGATCATAAAGGTCGCCAGTCTGCCCAACGTATATCGGTGGCGCAAATTCACTCAGTTGCGCGATGTAGCTTAGCACCACATTACGTGTACGGTGATCAGCCGCAACTAATGCTAACGCATTAAGTTTGTCGGGAGGTAACTCCCCGCCGCCAATGGACATCCCATGGCTTGTGAGACAGTGCGAAAGTGCGACCCGTGACACTCGCGCAACGGGACGAGAGCACTGACCCACAACCCACTTCACGAAGTCGTCGGCGGAAAGCTCCTCGGCATCTGCCACATTAAACGCCCGTCTCCAAATATAGATGCCAGGCAGGGCCGGAATAAGGGAACCCAGCGCACCGGAATCGCGATGCTGAAGGAGATCGACGCTTGCATAAGATCGCCACTTGGTGTCAGCCATACAAAATCAAGACCCGTTGGGCGTTAAAGATGGCAGATGGCACAGCCGTCGCTCTCGTCTACGATCGGCAACGGCTCACGTTTTGGCAATGCAGCAATTTCGTCGAGCGTGCGCGTGGCATTCCACGTATAGTGTTCGTCGCCGTCAGTTTTTTCGTATTTCTTAGCTGCCTCGAAGAGAGCGGGGTGCTCTTCTTTGAGTCTCTGCCATTCGCCAATTTGCTGGTAGAAGCAGAAATAGCAACCCGACCGGGACCGCCATCGGTAATAGTCGGGAGCGCCAATGCCCGATTCCTCAAGGATAGCCCGTATGTCGCTGATGCCGAGTCCGTCGTCTTTGAAAGGATACACGGGGATAATATTTGGCTGATCCGATATTGTTGGCGGCTTCTTGGCGATGTACCCGTCCCGATTCTCGTCTGCGCGGATTCCGATGTAACTAAAGGCGTGATCCTTGCCGACGTATTTTTCGAATGGCGCAATCTTCAGGACTCGAGTACACCATCTCGTTCTCGGACTAGGGAGAAATCCGCCATATACCTCTTTGAGCCAGATGTCAAAGGGATTTCGGCCGGGCTTCTTCTCGATGCCAAGCAGGTCTAGCGCACTAAGGTGTACGATTCGCGCACCCAGTAGGGCTTCGAGGCGTTCGAGGTACTCATAGGTCTCGGGAAGTTCGCAACCAGTGTCGCAAAAAACGTATTCCGCGGATATACCGGGGTAGTGTTGCTTGATGTAGATGGCCAAAGCCGCTGAGTCCTTGCCACCCGATATGCTGACGATATGGCGAATGGTTGGGTCATTGCCGCGTGCAGCGGCTTCCTGAATCGTTGTCGACATGGTCCTCAGTGTCCTCTCTGTAATTCCGACCGAAGTGAATCGAACAGTTCATCCGTCTTCTCCGGTCCAAGCAGATCGGCGACCCTGCGTGCCAGTTCAGTCATTCTTCCCCGGACGAGGGAAACCAATCCCTGTCGAGCCTCATCCCCTAACTGTAATGTATTGCCAGCATCAAGCGCAGAATCTTCGATACGATGAATCGTGCTCGTCAACTCCCGCTCGAATGCTGGCAGCGTGCTGTCGTCCCATCTGCTGAGGGGCTTCCCGACAAGAAGGCTTGCGAGAGAATCGAGTAATAGATCATCGGAAGTGTACTCCATCTGCATACGAGTAAGAAGCCCTTTGCAGACGCCATCAGTGAGATCTTCCGTAAACACCGCCGAAAAACATCTTGCCCAACGAGACGCAACGTCTCGCACCGTTGGAGCGTCCTGCGTCAAGGCAACGGCTCTCAGAACACACGTCGCTGCGTGTGCAGCGTAAACGCCCGCAACCTCAGTCAACTCTCGCATCACTGCTTGAAGTGCAACGATAACGCCCGCTGGATCGTCCATAGAGACACCGACGGCCCCCGGCAACGCTGTGAAAAGCAGCGGAATCGGATCTACTTGCTTGGTAATCGCGGTACGTAGCTGCACAGCGGCAGGCGTTAACCGGCGAGTGGTCAGCGCAGCAGAAGGTAACTGTGATTTCCAACTCTGGATCGCATCAAAACACATCCGGATCAGATCCGTTTCGTGAACCTGATAGTTCCGCACCACGCTGAACTGTTGATAAACTTCGCGCAGGTACGCGAGCTTTTGGTCATCGAGATCCAAAACAACGACACGGTAGTCTGATGGCGTACGGCAGAGTGCTTCAACCTGTGAAGGCAAGATATCCTGTACGTACTCGCCGTTATGTGTTAGCGCAATGGCACTTGGGAAAGCCTTTAATGCCGATGCCATCAGAATCGGCAGAAGTCCCGCGCGGAGGCCATATGGCGGGCGCGCTAGCTCTTTAAACAAGACGCGTAAATCTTTCGGTTTATCCGACGGCGCGGTGAGAAACTCTCGGATATTGTTCCAGATTTCACGAAGCCCCTCATCTGCGATTCCTTGCGGGGGCGCAAACGACCAACGACCATGGCGGTCTTTTCGGTAGAGTCCAGTTCCGAGCAAGACCGACCGAAACATGGACCGATCAGGGAAGTTGCCAGTGATCCCGAGCTCCTCTTGACCGGCGCGCTCGAGTATCGCCATCAGAAGCTTTTTACGAGAGTTTACGACCACCGCAGAAGGCTTCCTCCGCACAATCATTTCGTTGTTAATCTTAGGTGTTTTCGAATAGACATTGCGAGTTATCCGTGATAGCTCATGGCGTAGATTCCTCGCACTATCGACGACTAACTCCTTGCCCTTGTAAAACCAACGAGGCCCACGAGTGGCTGGAGATATCAGCTGATCGACTAATCGCTGAAGGTGATCACGGGCGTCGTCTAGCATTTGTCGGACCTCTGCTGCTGCAAGCGGGTCTTCCGCTAGTAGCTGTGGGTCGTGCTGCATTCGCGTGAGGCACGCAACCTCAACTGCGCCATCGTGTAGCCGTAGCGGCGCTCTCGGTATGGCAACAAGAATACGTTCATGCGATAGTCTTTCTTGCGCAATCCCCTCGGCTTCAACGAGCTCGTCGGCTGACTCAGCAATCAAATAGATGATTTTGCCGTCGCAATCATTTGGTAGGTTCTCGACCACAAGATCCCATTGAACGAACGAGTCGAACCGACGTACAGATTGATATTCTCCGGAAAAGTATCGGCGGATGCAGTGGTCGTCGTTGTATTCAACAGGCTTCCATACCGGTGCTTTGCTTTCCTTTGTGAGGAATCCAAGTAGATCAAAGCCCTCGCCCAGCTCCCGCTTCTGCTCATCTAAACGAGTCCGCAGATCGAGATCAGTTCCGTGCCACACGGAGACTTCGTCATTATGGCGACGATGCAGTAAAAGCTTTCGATCAATGAGCGTGCGAATACACGCTTGCGCCTCAAGGGCTGTTAAGTTACTCGCCTGAACAGCACGTACAAGCAACGGTAAGGAAGTGCGAGCACGTTCGCCGCTGGTCCCGAGCCCAAGCAGACAGGCTGTTTTCAAGGCCGCGACTTCTTCGTTCGACTGGGCTTTGGAGATCGCACTCTCGGTCTCGAGCCATTGACGGTGAGTGCCACCAACGGTCGTGTCAGCTCGCATCGACGAGGAGAAATAGTCGTAGAGTGCCGCCGGCGGGACACTACTACTCAAGTCTGCTGAATGAAGAAAGCTAAAAAGTGTGCGTTCGTTTTGGGCAACGCGACTGGCGATGCGCGGCAGCAGAAACAGCGTGACGGGCTCCAGCGGATAACACGACGTCAGCAGGTCCTTGAGCTCAGTCGTGCTGAAGTCCTTAAACAGTCCCTGTGAGTGCAGCTCTTTTGCCAGTCCCACTACGGCCATTGGCTTGGCGTCGCTACTGCGATTGTTGCTACGAACGACGGTCGCGATGAGGCGGTAGAGCTCTTTGCTGTCATCGACGTACTGGATGTGATGAAACCGGCCCTCAATCTTTTTCCATTCGTTGCGAACGGTCTGCGGTACGTTACCGCCGTAGTGCAGCAGCCCCTGATGCATCAGCAAAGCCACGGTAACAGTCGGTTCCGCTGCGCGGGATGCGAACTCGGCGAGTTGCTGCACTTCCGCAAGTTGGGAGGCGCGGCCTGAAGCCACAAGAGCTTCAACGTGCCTTCCGAATTCATCCCAGGCTATCAGAACTCGATCGAGGCCGATTTCCCGGCATCGCTCAGTCAGATCCTTGAGAAAATGCAGGGCATCGTTGAGCGAATGAACCTCGATCGCCTCCAGAGGCCGTGCCTGCCTCCCAAGACGGAGCCGACGCATCGCCTCCAAGACCGCCGCCTTGATCGCACCAGGAACGTCCTCATGGGCGCCCTGCAAAGCGATCACTAGGCCGTGACGTCGCGTGCTCCTGCGTCGTGTAGCGGCTAGGACCGCTAGCTCGGGACTCACCTCGGACAGCCTCTTTTCAATCTCCAAAAGCGCCTGCCGGGAGTCATCACGATTCTCAAGAAGATGCAGTAAGTAGGCCGTTGTAAGAGACTTTCCGGTCCCATATGGGGCGGTGACGATAAAGGCTTTTTCACCATCATCGTCGAGCAACGCCCGCAGTAGCGTCGCACACTTCGAAGTCGGCCGAAAATGTGAAATACGTTCCGCAGACTCTGCGTCGTAGCAGATGTTTATCGATCTGAGAAATGGCTCCGTCGACAAGCTGTTTTGTTCTTTAGGCGACATTTCGCCCTCCCTTCCGTGTGTTCGAATACTGCTGATCCAGCCATTCGAGGGACGACTCCTTGGGAAGACGCAAGGCCCGCTGCCCGGCTAGCCCCGTGATCTCAAT
>JAPLPA010000567.1:5590-6590 GCA_026400415.1 Afipia sp.
GAATCTGCCTCAATCCGCATGGCAAGCCCAAACAGCGCCTCGCTCGTTAACGCGAACACCTTTCCAGGACCCCCGGGCTGCCGCGTCGCGTCATGGAGCGTGATGTCTACGGTCCCCTTTCCAGCCGCGGCATCACTAAAGGCAATTGCTAGTGAGTAGCCCAGAAGCTCGCCAGGAATTCCTTTGGGGCCACGATGCAGCTGGTAGTAGCCAGACGACCGGAAATAACTGAGTAACCCCAACTCTCGGAATGGACAGTCTTGAGCATCCTCGGGATCCGAATCGTCCTCCGGTATTGGCCGGGAATAGGTTGCCATAAGACAGCTAATGTCGCGTGCAAGTGTGCGATTATTTGGCAGCCGCTGCTTTGCAAGCTGCAAATGTCGCGTGAGACTTTCGAGGCACAAGGGCCGATCAAAACGATCACTCGAGAAGCTGTTGAAAAACCAGGTCCAAGTCGCGGCATGGTCTGGGTTATTGACGAGGTTTATGTGAAGCGCCCACCACGTCCCGGGGTCCAAGAAATATCGATCACGTTTCCAAACGACTCGCCCTAGGGGCGTGGGTTCGTAATCCGATTTTTTGTTTCCGCGTGCTTTCTGTGCGGCTTGCGCAAGGCCGGTGGCGACTAGCCAGTGACGTATCGACTTTGCCATGTTCTGGCCAACGCCGAGGTGTTCTGACGCATTCTCGTCGACGAGCAGGCCGGGATCTTCGACAAGAAGCTTCAGCCCCTTATGAAGCCAACCTTCGCGGATAGGAAACGTTTCGTGGCCACCAAATCTCATGCTTTGAACTCCACACCTGCTGCGAACACTTTTAACCGCTCTTGCGTTTGCCGTAGCTTAACAACCTCTGCACACACGATGTCAGCTGCTACGATTGCGTCATCGTCCGAGTTCAGCTCACCAAAGCTGAAGCGAACACTGGAATAAGCGTCGGCCTCGCTTAACCCCATTGCCCGGAGCACGTAAGACGGCTCAGGCCGACGGCTCGTGCA
>JAPLPA010000403.1:0-1005 GCA_026400415.1 Afipia sp.
AGGTCGTGGCGTTGATATGGAACAGGAACGCGGCGCTTTCAAGGTGAATGTGGCTGCCTTTTCGATTGCGGCCTGATTTCCTGCGGGATGCTTTCTCAGGCTTTGCACCGACATTTCCGAAACGGGAACTTGTTGCGAATTTTTTAGACATCGAAGAGTTTCTGCATAAAACGTAGGCAGTTTGCCCGGCTGATAGTCAGAATTCTTGCCCCATTTCTAGGCGGAATTTCTCGGAAAATTTCTCAAAAACAAAAATAGTCAAAATATATCAATGTATTAGATTGTATGCAGACCGTGGCATGGTTCTTGCGATTCCGTTAACGCGGGCGGCTTGGGGTCGCCTTGTAGTTTTCATGTCTGCGTCAGGGAGATGACATCGCATGTATACGAATTCCAAAACCGCTGTGGCCGCGCCGCTCAGCCGCCGTAAATGGCTGGCCGCGACCGCCGGTCTTTTTCTGGGTCTTGCCAGCGTTGGCGGGGCGAAGGCTGCCGACGACACGATCAAGGTCGGCGTTCTTCACTCGCTGTCCGGCACGATGGCGATCAGCGAAACGACGCTGAAGGATACCGTTCTGTTCCTCATTGATGAGCAGAATAAGAAGGGCGGCGTGATGGGCAAGAAGCTCGAAGCCGTCGTCGTCGATCCGGCTTCGAACTGGCCTCTGTTCGCCGAAAAGGCACGCGAACTGATCACCAAAAACAAGGTGGCGGTCGTGTTCGGCTGCTGGACCTCGGTGTCACGCAAATCCGTGCTGCCGGTGTTCAAGGAATTGAACAACATCCTCTTCTATCCCGTGCAGTACGAGGGTGAAGAGTCAGAGCGCAATGTGTTCTACACGGGCGCGGCTCCTAACCAACAGGCAATCCCTGCCGTCGATTATCTGATGGGCAAGGACGGCGGCTCGGTGAAGCGTTGGGTTTTGGCGGGCACCGACTACGTTTACCCGCGCACCACGAACAAGATCTTGGAAGCCTACTTGAAGTCGAAAGGCGTCAAGCAGG
>JAPLPA010000403.1:1021-6181 GCA_026400415.1 Afipia sp.
TATCTGAAGTCGAAGGGCGTCAAGCAGGAAGACATCATGATCAACTACACGCCGTTCGGTCACTCGGATTGGCAGACGATCGTGTCGGACATCAAGAAGTTCGGCTCGGCTGGTAAGAAGACCGCAGTGGTCTCGACCATCAACGGCGACGCCAACGTTCCTTTCTACAAGGAGCTCGGCAATCAGGGCATCAAGGCGAAGGATATTCCGGTCGTCGCGTTCTCGGTGGGTGAAGAAGAACTCGCCGGCATCGACACCAAGCCTCTGCTCGGCCACTTGGCTGCCTGGAACTACTTTCAGTCGATCAAGACGCCTGCCAACGACAAGTTCATCAAGGATTGGCAGGCCTACACCAAGAACCCGAAGCGCACGACCAACGACCCGATGGAAGCCACCGTTATCGGCTTCAACATGTGGGTTAAGGCTGTCGAGAAGGTAAAGTCCACCGATGCCGACAAGGTCATCGATGCGCTTCCCGGCACCGAAACTCCGAACCTGACGGGCGGCGTGTCCAAGCTGCTGCCTAACCACCACATCACCAAGCCTGTGTTCATTGGCGAAATCAAAGGCAATGGACAGTTCGACGTGGTGTGGAAGACCCCTGGCCTTGTGCCCGGCGATGCATGGTCGAAGGAGCTTGATGGCTCCAAGGATCTCATCGGCGATTGGGTTGGCAAGAAGTGCGGAAACTTCAACGTCAAGACCAACAAGTGCGGTGGTCAGAGTTCTTGATCTCTTGAAGACTTGATTCAAAACCGGAAGGCGGCGGCCGTCGCCGCCTTCCTTTTCTCTCCGCCCGGGGTAGTCACGTGTACGCAAGCCTTACGCTTACAAAACTCACTTCGCGTTGCCGTGCTTTCCTCGTCGCGCTGTTGCTAGTCGTAGTCTCGGGTCTGCCTGCTCTGGCTGGACCTTTTGAAGACGCGGTTACGAAATTCGCAAACGATTCATTTTCCGATACGCAGGAAGCCATCGCCGAGGTTTCCACGAGCGGCGACGCGCGGGCCTTCAACATCATCGATGCGCTGCAGGACGAACGGCTTTACGCCGATCCTGCAAGCAAAAAGGTTTTCATCAAGGGTACTGACGACAAGGTCGTCGATGCCATCAGCGGCGCGGCAGTGACCAACATGCCGGCCACCGCGGATACGGTTCGTCTCAACAACCGTTTGCGCGGCGTTGTGGAAGCAGCCCTCGGCGGGTTGAATCTTTTGGCTCCCGATCTCGCTACACGCATCGGAGCCGCGCAGTCCGTTTTCAAATCGCCTGATGAAGCGTTTCTGCCGGTCATTGAAGGCGCGTTGAAAAAGGAAACTAACGCCAACGCCAAACGCGCCTTTGTCGAAGCCAAAGCCGCAATTAAGCTCGACGCCGTATCTGTGATCCGATCGCGTGGAGACCAGGAAGCACTCGCGATGCTGACCAGCCTTCCACCAGATCAACCGCCGGCAGTTGCGAGCGCGGCCGTTGCGGCGATCGGTTCGATCAACAATACCCTCGCGCTTTGGTCGGTGGCGCAGAACGCATGGTATGGCCTGTCGCTCGGCTCTGTGCTGCTGCTTGCGGCCATCGGTCTTGCGATCACTTTCGGCGTGATGGGTGTCATCAACATGGCGCATGGCGAGATGGTGATGATCGGCGCTTACGTCACATTCGTGGTGCAGGAAATCATCCGCACCAGGTATCCTGGATTGTTCGACTATTCGCTGCTGATTGCATTGCCACTTGCTTTTCTGGTCGCGGGCCTGATCGGGGTGCTGATCGAACGCACGATCATTCGTTTCCTCTACGGCCGTCCTTTGGAAACGTTGCTTGCAACATGGGGATTGTCGCTTGTGATTCAGCAGGCGGTTCGAACCGCATTTGGCCCAACCAACCGTGAGGTTGGTAATCCATCGTGGATGAGCGGTGCATTCGAGGTCGGCCAGATGACCATCACGTATAATCGGCTCTGGATCGTCGTCTTCACCATCGCGGTGTTCTTCGTGCTGCAGGCGATGTTGCGCTTTACCGCGCTCGGTCTTGAAATGCGCGCCGTCACGCAGAATCGCCGCATGGCGGCATCGATGGGCATTCCGACATCGCGCGTCGATGCGCTCACATTCGGTCTCGGCTCCGGCATTGCTGGCATCGCGGGCGTGGCGCTGTCGCAGATCGATAACGTCAGCCCCAATCTCGGCCAGAGCTATATTATCGACTCGTTCATGGTTGTGGTGTTCGGCGGTGTCGGCAATCTGTGGGGGACGCTGATCGGCGCGCTGTCGCTCGGCATGGCCAACAAATTTCTCGAGCCGGTGGCGGGCGCGGTGCTCGCGAAGATCGCCATTCTGGTTCTCATCATCCTCTTTATCCAGAAGCGGCCGCGCGGACTATTTGCGCTCAAAGGCCGGGCGATCGAAGCATGACGCCGTATCTGCTGACCCGTTCGCTCAACAAGAGCGCGACTGTATTTCTTTTGATCGTGGCCGCGGTCGGCATTCTCATCCCGCTGTCGAATTTGCTGCTGCCTGAGTCGTCGCCGTTTCAGGTGCCGACTTATCTTGTGGCGCTGTTCGGCAAATATGTCTGCTACGCCATTCTCGCGCTCTCTATCGATTTAATCTGGGGCTATTGCGGAATTCTCTCGCTCGGGCACGGCGCGTTCTTCGCGCTCGGCGGTTACGCGATGGGCATGTATCTGATGCGTCAGATCGGCTCACGCGGCGTATATGGCAATCCGATCCTGCCGGATTTCATGGTGTTTCTGAATTATCCGAAATTGCCATGGTACTGGTACGGTTTCGACATGTTCTGGTTCGCAGCTCTGATGGTGCTGCTGGTGCCGGGACTACTCGCATTCTGCTTCGGCTGGCTCGCATTTCGTTCGCGTGTCACAGGCGTCTATCTGTCGATCATCACGCAGGCGATGACATATGCGCTGTTGCTCGCGTTCTTCCGCAACGATTTCGGTTTCGGCGGCAACAACGGTCTTACAGATTTTAAGGACATCCTCGGCTTCAACGTGCAAGCGCAGGGAACACGCGCCGCACTGTTTGTGCTTTCGTGTCTCGCGCTGGCAGTCGCTTTTTTGATCTGCCGCGCCATCGTCACGTCAAAGTTAGGCAAAGTGCTGATCGCCATTCGCGACGCGGAATCCCGCACGCGCTTCCTTGGGTACCGCGTGGAGAACTACAAGCTGTTCGTGTTCACGCTGTCGGCCTGCATGGCCGGTGTCGCCGGCGCGCTTTACGTGCCCCAAGTCGGCATCATCAATCCGGGCGAGTTCGCGCCCGGCAATTCCATTGAGGCTGTGATCTGGGTCGCGGTCGGTGGGCGAGGCACGCTGATCGGCGCAGCACTGGGTGCGATCGTCGTCAACTATGCGAAAACTGTTTTCACATCCGGTTCTCTCGCGCCGTACTGGCTGTTCATGCTGGGCGCGCTGTTCATTCTCGTCACGTTGCTTTTGCCCAAAGGCATCGTAGGCACCGTCAAGGGATGGTGGGAGCCTTGGAAAGAAAAGCGGGCACTTGCGGCTAATGCCGCGAGCGCGGCGAAGGAAGACGGCGTCACTGAAGGCGGAGCAGCGTCATGAACGTGATGGACGACCGCGCAACATCGGCGATGTTGTATCTGGACGGCGTTCATGTGTCGTTTGACGGCTTCCACGCCATAAACAATTTGTCGCTGACGATTGCACCCGGCGAGATGCGCGCGATCATCGGACCGAACGGTGCCGGCAAGACGACCATGATGGACATCATTACCGGCAAGACCAAACCCGACGAGGGTGACGTGCTGTTTGATGGTGTGACCGACCTGACGCGCCTCGACGAGACGCAGATCGCCGAACTTGGCATCGGCCGGAAATTCCAGAAGCCGACAGTGTTCGACAGCCAGACGCTCGAAGAAAATCTCCAGCTTGCCTACAAGACCAGTCATGCGGTGCGCAAAACGCTCTTCTGGCGCAAGACGGCAGAAGAAACCGAGCGACTCGACAAGGTGCTTGAAACTATTCGTCTCACGGATTCTCGCGACCGGCTTGCGGGAAACCTTTCTCACGGACAAAAGCAGTGGTTAGAGATTGGCATGCTACTTGCGCAAGACCCTAAATTGCTGCTGGTCGACGAACCCGTCGCGGGCATGACGGACGTGGAAACGCATCAGACCGCCGAGCTTTTGAAAGAGATCAACAAGGACAAGACCGTTGTGGTTGTCGAGCACGACATGACTTTCGTGCGTGAACTCGGAGTGCGAGTGACATGTCTGCACGAAGGCTCGGTTCTGGCGGAAGGGACGCTCGATCAGGTGTCGTCCAACGAACGCGTCATTGAAGTGTATTTAGGACGCTAGCCATGTTGGACGTCAAAGACATCACTCTCTATTACGGGGCCGCACAGGCACTCCGCGGCGTGTCACTGGTGGCCGAGCCCGGCAAGGTGACGTGCGTGCTAGGGCGCAACGGCGTCGGCAAGACGAGCTTGCTGCGCGCTATGGTCGGGCAATATCCGATCAAGGATGGCTCGATCACTTTCGACGGCGCGGACATCAAAAACCTGAAGCCCTATGAGCGCGCGCGCAAGGGAATCTCGTTCGTTCCTCAGGGACGTGAGATTTTCCCGCTGCTGACGGTTGAGGAAAATCTGAAAACCGGCTTCGCGCCGCTCAAGCGCGACCAGCGCAGCATTCCCGATGACGTCTTTTCGCTGTTTCCAGTATTGCAGACAATGCTCGGCCGCCGCGGCGGCGATCTCTCGGGCGGTCAGCAGCAGCAACTGGCCATCGGGCGCGCGCTTGTCATGCGGCCCAAACTGCTGCTGCTTGACGAGCCCACGGAGGGCATCCAGCCCTCGATCATCAAGGATATCGGTCGCGCGATCTCGTATCTGCGCAGCCTCGGCACCATCGCCATCGTTCTGGTCGAGCAGTATCTCGACTTTGCCTGCGAGTTGGGCGACAATTTCGCCGTGATGGATCGTGGCGCGGTGAAATTCACATGCGACCGCAGCAACCTTGATCCGGAAGAAATTAGCCGGCAGATGGCGCTCTGACGCGATAATAAAAATCTGCGCTGGCGAATGCGGGGGCAAATGCAGGGCGTGATTGCGGCATCGTCGGATACATTCGCGGCCAATCGCGCGCGTGGTGCCGTAACTTTCGATGTGCATCTGCGGGATGGCG
>JAPLPA010000102.1 GCA_026400415.1 Afipia sp.
AAATCTCTGCCTCAAGCGCTGCTCGCGACCGGATTAGATCGACAACCATGCAACTAATGAGCCTGCAAAGATCCCTCATCCCGCAACAGCATCGCCCGATTCGCCGCTACGCCGCTACGCCGGATAGGTGTACGACAGGGACAGTGGGCCAACACAGCTTCACCGACGTCTTTCGAATTCGAAACGAATGCGAAGCGATACCGATTCATGATCTAACTCCGGGACGGGCGGAACACGGTCACAGTACTAGAATAATGCCCAGAACAACTACTAAACCCAATACAATCAAGCTTAGGGTGCGTTCAGGTACTACGGACTGAAGGTACACACCCATCCAGCCGCCTATGATAGCGAACGGCGTAAGTATTGCTGCTATTAAAAAAGCCGAAGTCGAAAGCAACCCGAGGGCCCAATAAAGGGCGAGACGGAATGCGTCGTGCCCGAGCACAACTGCCGATAGCGTGCCCAGGTACGCTCCATGAGTAAGGCCTCGACCCTTCAAGTACAGCGCCAGAACGGCGCCGCTAGCATTCACAAGCCCTCCGGCTAAACCTCCACTAAAGCCAACAATCCAGCCGTTGCGCGCCCAGATCGCGACCCGCTCGGATCCAATCCATAGTTTTAACAACTCTATCAACCCGCAAGCTGCGATGAGGAAACCGAGTATTCTTTTCACAATGTCGATCGGCAAAACCGAAATTAGCGCGGTTCCGACGCCCACACCTAGGATTGCTGTGGTTAGCAGTTGAATGACAAGCGCTGTTTCCCACTTGCGCCAGTAGTGAACCAAAGCAGATATGCCAAATACGATCTGAAGAAACGCCATTATCGCTAGCGTTGTCTGCGTATTGAATAGAAGAAGCAGGCTTGCCGTCAGCCCAATACCGGCGCCAACTCCGACCGAAGTTCTAATTATCCCGGCAATTACGGTGGCGATAGCGGCGAGTACGATCAGTTCCATTCAACGCCAAACCTCTCCGCGAGCCAGTGAACGTTGTTAGCGTTGCGCTTCGCGCAGAACTTGGAACAACTTGTCTCGCTCGGATTCAGCCATACAGCGTTCTTCGCTTTTCGAGGGGAACTCTCTCGACTGAACGGAGCGACAGAATCGCTCGATTGCGGATTCTATTAGCGGCCGAACATTCCCAAATTGCGCTGCAGTCTTTGGTCGCGGAAACACACTAAAGCCAACCACGTCCGCACTAACTTGATAGATACCATCAGCATCCGGACCGGAGCCAAGGCTTAAGATGGGAACATTCAACTCCTTGCGCAGGTGGCTAGTTAGCTGTGCCGGGATTAGCTCGGCGACGATTGCGAATGCGCCGGCCTCTTGTAGCGCCATGGCATCAGCGACTATTTCATCCGCCGCAGTAGCTGATCGCCCCTGCACCCGAAAACCGCTTTGTTCTGTCTTCCGAACAGACCGCAGTCCAATATGGGCCAGCACTGGCACGCCGCTTCGCACAATCGCTTGGACATTGTCGCATGTATTTCGGTCCGCGTGGCACTGGACGGCATCCGCGCCGCCATCACGAACAAGGTGTGCGGCAACATCGATCGCTCTGTCCTTCGATCCGAAGTAACTCAAAAACGGCATCGTCGCGACAATCAGTGCCTTCGGCTCAGCACGCTTCACCGCTCTCGTCATATAGAATAGATCTTCCGGGTGAACGGCGCTCGACTCTTTGTAACCGAGTAGAGACATTGGCCCTGAGTTGCCAATAATAAATATCTCAAATCCTATTCGATCGGCGACAACTGCCATCGGCGTATCATAAACGCCGAGTGCGCAAATTCGCGTACCGTCGGCTTTCATCTTCCGCAACTGCTGTATCGTTACTTTCTTTCCGGCCGTCATACTAAGCCTTTTGCTGTTGCGAGCGATAAAGCAAGGCGTGCAATGCGACGTTCAGCTCGATCATTTTTGGATCTGTCAACACTTTGCGTGGCCGAGGGCTATCGATAGTAAAGATTTGCTTCACACGCCCAGGCCGTTCCGACATCACAAGAATCGAGTCAGCGAGCTTCAATGCCTCTTCAATTGAGTGTGTAACAAATAGAACAGTCTTCTTCTTTTCTCGTTGCAGAATTCTAAGTAACTCGTCCTGCATTTCGCTTCGCGTTTGCGCATCGAGTGAACCAAGTGGTTCATCCATAATGACAATGTCAGAATCTACGGCGAGCGCTCGAGCAATACCGACGCGCTGCTTCATGCCACCGGACAGCTCTTTGGGATATTTGTCTTCCGAACCCTTCAAACCGACAATGCCTATATACTTTGAAACCAGCTGCTTTCGTTCCGACCTTGGAAGTTTTTTCATCCGCAAACCAAATTCAATATTGTCTGCTGCGGTTAGCCAGGGAAAGAGGCCATGCTCTTGAAATACAACGGCGCGTTGCCAGCCCGGGCGCACTATTGGCTTGCCGTTCACTGTTAATGTTCCACTTGTGGGCTGCTCAAAACCCGCAATGAGATTAAGCAACGTCGTTTTGCCGCTTCCGCTCGGCCCAAGCACAACGAAAAACTCTCCCTCGTTGACTGTAAAAGTAAGGCCCTCGAGCGCGACAACGCGAGACCCAGAGCGTGCGGTCGCGTATTCTTTCGATATGTTCTGGACGACGAGAACGGGTCTCGGTTCTATTTCCATGGCATCAATTTTCTTTCGAGCCAGACAAGAAGGCGATCCTGCGCATAGCCGATAAAACCTATTGCAAACATTCCGACGTACATGCGTTGCGTGACCATTGCCGTTCGCGCTTCTGTAATCAGGAACCCCAGGCCCGTAGATGCAGAAACCATTTCAGAGGCCACGATAATAAACCAGCCGAGTCCCAGCGCGATTCGTACTCCGAGAAAGATCGACGGCAGAGCGGCCGTAAGTAGTAAACGAAAAATATCGCTCGCATCGGCACCCAAACTCCGGGCCGCGCGGATGAGGACCGGATCAACCGTTCGGACGCCTGCAATCGTGTTCAGAATTAGTGGAAAAATCGTACCGATGAAGATTATAAAATACTGCTGTCGGTCGGTTACTCCGAACCAAAGCAGTGTAATAGGAATCCACGCGACTGGCGGAATTGGCCGTAGAATACCAACGACCGGCGTGAACTGGCGATACACCGCAAAAAACATACCCATTAGAATTCCAATTGGAATTCCGATCAAAGCCGCCAGAGCGAAGCCAACATATACACGCCGAGCGCTCGCAATAATGTGTGGAATTAGAAATCCCTGATTAAATAGACTTATTGCGTCAGCGACGCCGGCGGACGGCGGCGGCAGAGAAAGTCCTGAAGGATCATATTGTGGAACGACGAGACGCCCAAATAATTCCCACAGAATGAAGAGCGCAAATAGAAGCAAGAATGGCCGTACGCGGCCAAGAACGGTCACGCGTTCCATGGAAGCAGTATCCGTTCTAACCAGCGCATTCCGGCATCGAGCAAGTAGCCGATCACTCCTATTACGAACATTCCCATAAAGGCCAAACTCGGCAGACCAAGATTGCGTGAATCTAGAATTAGATAACCAAGGCCCGCGGTCGATCCAATCAACTCAGACGCGACCAATACCATCCATGCGAAACCAAGGCCGATTCGTAGGCCGACAATAATTTGAGGCAATGCCCTCGGCAGAACGACATTGACGAAGAGTCTGAACTTGTTTGCCCCAAGCGATAGTGCAGATCGCTTCAACACTGGTTCGACCTGCTCGACGCCAGCAACTGTGTTCATTAGGATCGGAAACACGGAGGAAATGACGATGACAAAAACCGTTTGCTCGGGTCCTACGCCAAACCAGAGCAAACCAAACGGAATCCAAGCAAACGGCGGAATTGGTCGCAATACTTCCACAACAACCCGCATCTGTTCGCCCCAAAGCGGCCACGCCCCCATTGATAAACCGAGTGGGATGGCAATAACTGTTGCGATCGTGAAACCAACCGCCACCCGCGATATGGACGCCAACGCGTGTGTTATTAGCTCTCCGCTTCGGAGCATTTCCCAAAATATTTTTACAACCGCCGTCGGCGGCGGAAATATATTTACCGAAACGGGGTTGTATTTCGGATAGATCGTACCCGCGACAAGTTCCCAGACAACGATAACAGCAACTAGAAGCGCGAACGAAGAAGAAAATCTGAAAAGTTTTTTTTCCATCTTTATCCTGGATTGTAAGTTTTGCCGCCGAACGTCCAAGGTCGCGTGAGATCTCCTTTTTCAGGGAACGGCTGCGGATCCGTCATCGTTGCGAAGTTCAAATACTTTGGATAGGGCGGCTTACCGACTTGGCCGTTCCAACCCTCGGGTAGGAACACGGGCCGCAGCGGGACCGCAAAGCCTGCATGGGCAAGAGCGTTTGCCATGTAAGCAGGAGCAAATGCGGCCTTCATTTCGTCAATCGAAAGCTCGCGCGGCATTCTTTTCTTTTCAAACTGCGCCTTTGCGACAACGACGTCCTGTCCTGCCCAAAAATCCGAATGCAGGTAGCGGAATGAAGGTTTATACAGCGTAACGTATTTTTTCGTTTGGTCCTTGAACAGCTCGAAACTGTAGGCAGTAGCAACACGCGGATCGTTGTGATAGAATTTCACCGCGGCATCGATGTCGTGGCGTGTGAAAAGAGTCGCTTCCAGCATTGCATCGGCCAACGCCTGCACCACATCTGGTGCATTTTGGTGGATTTCGGCGCGTACGAAATCATAGCCCTTGTTAAAATAGTATGGGAAAGCGTCGTCGATCTTTCGGCCAATTTTCTTATCTAACGTCACGCTGACAAATGGGTCGTAACTTACGACGGCGTCAACGCCTCGTGGCAAGAACTGAGCTTCGCGAAGCGTCATCCCCGCCAAAGTGTAATGCTTGCCCGCCTCAAGTCCCCAATGAGCCGCCGCCGCTGAGATATAGAACTCAAGAAACGAACCAAGCAGAGTACCAATAACGACTGGCTTGTCCTGCTTCTTGATATCTTCAATGGACTTAAGTGGAGAATCTGGCCTCACGAGCATAGCGGCCTCGTAGTTGACAGCAGTAACGGCGTACGCAATCGCCGGATTGTTTCGCGCGACAGTCGTCCAGAATGGAAGATCGCCGTAGCCAGTTGCCTGGGTTTGACCGCCGATAAACGCCTCAAGAATCGGCGGACCGGACAGAAAGCTTGTGAACTGAACAGGCAGACCACGCTTGCCTAAAAGGTCCATATCGCGAATGACGCCATAAGCGCCGGCATATCCAGGCAAGTCCGCAAAAAAGCCGATCGAAAGTGGAAGCCAACCTTTTTCCTTCAACCAGGCCAGCGATTTTTCGCTAACTTGCCTGTAAGGCTGCGGATAGCCCCAAGGTGTTGCACCGGCATTCTGTGCGACGGCATCCTGCACAAGATTAATTGGAACGCTAGCCGACGCAATGACGGCGGCGGACGACAAAAGAAACTTGCGGCGCTCGATGAGGCTTGCATTTGGCGTTTTCATTAGTTCCTCCTCTGGACTATTTTTGTTACCTAGACTTTAAGAATGTTTTGTACTCGTCTTCTGCCATTGTGGGCGCGGTCTCCGCCGCCGGATACGTACTATTTCGTACCTCTGCCGCGTAGCTCGATAGACTCTTATCAATCTCGGACATGAGATCTGCCATCTGGCCGGCGTGGGCCGGGCGCTTGAACGCGCTGTAGTTCAGCAAATCACCAGCGACAATACAAACGCCGTCGCCGCGGCCACCGGATCCTAAACTTAGAACTGGAATTTCGAGTTGCTGCGCCAATAATTCCACTACATCCGCGCAGACGTGCTCGAGCAGCAAAGCAAAAATTCCACTCCTCGCAATGTGGTGCGCGTCGTCAATCAGTCTTTTCGCTTGCTCAGCCGTTGTACATTTCAGTCCATAACCACTCTGCTCAACGCGCCGTAGCGCCTGTACGCCGAGATGGGCAATTACGGGAATACCTGCGTCAACGATCGCTCGCATGTTATCGGATAAGGCAGGCGTAGCATCGCATTTCACCGTATCGGCGCCGCCTTCAGCGACGAGTCGCCCCGCATTCAAGACCGCGTCGCGCGCCGAAGTCTGAAACGAAAGAAAAGGCATGTGAGCATTGATGAGCGCAAATTTAGTAACGCGAGAAACAGCGCGTAATGTGCACAGTTGCTCTTCCATTGAGATAGCGGCCGGATTGGAATATCCGAACAGAGACATTGGACCAGACGGACCTGTCATGAATATCTGAACAGAGTAATTGTCAGCGATCGACGCTGTGACTGACTCATAAACGCCAAGGGCAACGATCGGGCGCTTCGCCTGCTTCATTGTCCGAAGCTGGTCGATCGTAACCTTGCGCCTTTTCTCCGCAGCCGTGGACACTAGCCGACGCTCCTGCCCTGTACCTTGTTTCTTTCACTTGTATCGGAAATCCAAGCAGTTGTCTGGTCAAGGGCTCCGAACGGGAAAAAATGAAAGCGCTCAATCCGCGATTCCGTGTCTTCCGCGACCGCAACCGCCCACGATCGAGGCGAGTCCAAACGGTAACTTTCAACTTCCAACAAAGTTTCATCAGACATCGAGTCAAGGGCTCCATCTCTCCTCCTACAGTGCTAGGATGAGCTAGTTCGTTAGCCACTCCAAGAGCCATTCTAAGAATAATTCTCGTTCGTGAACTTTCAACACAAGAGTTCTTCATGTGCCGCCGCAACAATCAACTTACTGAGCAGGAATTCGAAGCCTGTCGCTCTCATATTGTATCTAACATTGGCGAGATCGTTCCTGATCTCAATTTGAAGCGCACCTCAACAATTCTTTTTATAATCTTTTTGGGTACGTTCCTCGCCGCCATTTCAATACTCGCTGCTCCCTAGAAAAATCTAGAAGATTGGCGAGTTCAGAATTTGCGATCTACCATTCTCTAATCGTTCATTCGGCCAACAAAAATTAGTACCGAATTAAATCCCAACATAGCGCGTTAGCTAAAAGCCACGACTATTCACGAAAACTTTTCAGATCGCCCGGATACCTGCCCAAAAATGACTCGAAGCGATTTCCGGTGTCGGAGGAAGCGGCCGAGAAGCCCGCTCTATCCTTGCGTACCCTCCGTCGCCGGCTGGCAGGGAGAGACCTTTCATATCAGGAAATTCTCGACAAGATGCGTCGCACGGTCGCGATCGAATTTCTAAAGAATACTGATTTGCAGATCGGCCAAGTGATCAAACCTCAGGGATGCCTCTGCAACATCGTTAGAATTCTTCTTCATTTGTCAAAGAGTGCAGCGCTCCACATTCTATCCTTTCGATGGCTGTTTAACGCGAGGAGTTAGAACGCAATTCGTCCACTCGACGCCTGCTCTGTCCAGCTCACGCATGCAAACCGTCAACAAAATCGTAACAACTCCGCCTTGAAGCATTTCGCTTTCTTGACTTTGAAATTACCCCGTCGCTAACTAACCGACAGTCAAATACATTTGACAAATGACAAGACCCGATTGGTGAAGATTCTGCTCCGTGTAGATCTACTTAAAGGTCTTCATTGAACGGAAACCGGTTTTTCATTTTTCGCGCGACCAAGATACGTTTCTTGTATTCGAGGATTGACGGCGAGTTCAGACGCAGCACCTTCTAAAACAACGTTCCCTGTTTCAAGGACGTAACCATATGATGCGACTTTGAGTGCCGCCCTGGCGTTTTGCTCGACCAAAAGTATGGAGACGCCCGACTCTTTCAGTCCCACGATGATTTCAAAGATTTCGCGGACGATTCGTGGGGCAAGTCCAAGACTCGGTTCATCCAGCAGCAATAGTCTCGGCTGCGACATCAGGGCGCGACCAAGCGCTAGCATTTGCTGTTCGCCGCCTGACAGTGTCGCCGCGACCTGACTCTTCCTTTCGCGCAACCGTGGAAATTTCGAGTAGACCTGTTCGAGCGCTTTGCCGATCCCTTCGCCGCGACGTGAAGGCACGAATGCGCCCAACACTAAGTTGTCAACGACAGTCATGGATGGGAAGAGTTCGCGTTTCTCCGGAACTAGACAAATGCCTTTCTCAACCCGCCGTTCGGTCTCTGTTGCGTCGATACGACTTCCTTGAAAATATATCTTTCCAACGCTTGCCTGCAATCCAGCAATCGCATTCAACAACGTTGATTTACCGGCTCCATTTGGTCCAATGACTGTTACGATCTGCCCTTCTCCCACCGTTAAAGTCGGCCGATGCAGAGCTTCGACCTGCCCGTAGGAAACCGATAGTGCTTCAATTTCTAGAAGAGTGCTCATTCTATTCCACCAAGATAAGCCTCTAAGACTTTCGGATCAGATTGGATCGCCTCTGGATTTCCCTCTGCAATTTTCTGGCCAAAA